>CBDUKY010000445.1:0-2992 GCA_965367925.1 uncultured Pseudomonadales bacterium
AGGTATTTTGGATCGACAAGATTTGAAAAGTATAGTAGCTTTATAAATATGTCAAGAGATCTGCAATTGCTTGTTTCACTCTTCCACCGTAGCTATGCGGTGCCTGTCATTGCACTGCTGGCGGAACAAAGGGGTGCAAAGTTTGTGACCCTGGTCACCGGCCTCGGTGCAAGTAGAGACACAGTGTCCGCGACCCTGAAAACCTTGATGGAACTGGGTCTGGTTAAGAAAAACCCGGGTTACGGTCATCCGTTGCGACCGGAATATGTATTGACGACAGCAGGGGAGAGGATTGGCGCTGACTGCCAGCGTTTGCTTGGCACAATAAAGAAACTTGCGGTAACTAAAGTAGCATTCTTAAAGTGGCCAATGCCCGTCATACACCTGCTGGGTGATGGTGCTAATAGGTTCGGTGAACTTGAATCAGCTTTGCCGGGTATTACCCCAAGAGCACTAACGAATGCACTACGCCAGTTAGATGCGAATCAATTAATTGCACGATCAATTACAGAAAGCTGGCCGCCTTATACTGAATACCATCCCACCAAAAATGCGCTATTACTTAAGCAAGATCTGAATCAGCTACGCAATTCACTGGCAGCATAAATAAAAAAATACTGCCACTAAAATATTGTTGAATGTTCTTCTCCTGGTGCTGGCTGTTTTTTGCTGCCAATGATATTTTTTACTTTCATTAATCAGGAGAGTTCAAGTGAAAAGAAACATGCCATGGATGGTATTGTTAGTGGGTATCTTTATGCCGTTTTCTGTCGCGGCTGTGTCTGCGGAACATGGAAGTCAGTCTGTTGATATGGAGGAAATTGTTGTTTATGGACGCAGCACCTCTTTGATCGGTCAGGCTGCGAGTGCATCGGAAGGTATCGTTGGTTTTGACGATATTCAATTGCCGCCACTGCTAAGAGTCGGCGAGCTTACCGAGGCTGTGCCGGGGATGGTCGCCACCCAGCACTCAGGTACAGGCAAGGCGAATCAATATTTTCTTCGCGGTTTTAACCTTGATCACGGCACAGATTTTTCCGCTCGTGCTGATGGGGTGCCGCTAAATATGCGCTCTCATGGTCATGGGCAAGGCTATCTTGATCTGAATTTTCTGATCCCGGAGTTAGTGCAAAAAACAAAATACCGAAAAGGACCTTATTCTGTCCTGGCAGGAGATTTTTCTGCTGCTGGTAGCGTCGACTTTTCCTACTATGACCGATTACCCATGAGCGTGATTAAAACCACCATGGGTGAACATGGTTATCGACGAGGATTGCTTATAGGCAATGGCCCACTCGAAGGTGGAGACCTTGTGGTTGGTCTTGATGTGACGCGGTACGACGGACCATGGGATATCGAAGAAGATCTTAGCCAGGAAAAACTTTATCTGGGTTATCACGCTACTGAAGCACGCAATGATTGGCATGTGAAGTTCAATGCCTATCAGAGTGAATGGCTTGCCACTGACCAGATTCCCCAGCGGGCCATTGATGCTGGCATGATCGGCAGGCTTGGTGCAATTGACCCTGACCTTGGTGGTGAAACAAGGCGGCTTTCACTAGCTGCTGGCATTGACATGGACCAATGGCAAATCGAGGCCTATGGGCTTTCCTATGATTTTCGTTTGTTTAGTAACTTTACCTATTTTTTAGATGATCCCGTCAATGGTGACGAATTTGAACAGCGAGATAAGCGCAATGTTTTCGGTCTGTTAATAAATGGTGAACAAGCGCTTTCTACGCTGCCGCTGGTTTATCGCTGGGGTGTCGAGGTAAGGCACGATGATGTGCAAGAAGTGGGTTTGTATCGTACCCAGGCACGGGTTAGAAGCGGGATCATCAGGCAAGATAGCCTCGAAGAAAGTTCGCTGTCTGGCTATATGGAGCTCGACTGGTCAGCAACGGAGCGGCTGCGAGCAACGCTCGGTTTACGTGCAGATGTTTATCACTATGATGTTGATGCCTTGCGGGCTGCCAATAGCGGTTCCGGTTCTGATCAGCAGTTGAGTCCGAAGGTTTCTCTTGCCTTTACACTTGCGCCCTCCGTTGAGTTGTACGCGAACTATGGTCGTAGCATGCATTCCAATGATGTTCGTGGTGTTACGATTAATGAGGACCCGGTTAGCGGTGCCGTTGCCGATTCAGTCGATTTGCTGATACCGGCAGATGGTGCTGAATTTGGCGTCCGGTTCGAAAAAGATCAGCGATTCAATTTCAGTGCCGTTGCTTACTGGTTGCGATTAGATTCTGAACTGGTGTTTGTTGGTGATGCAGGTGGTACTGAGGCGAATAATGGCAGTCGCAGAAGGGGTATTGAGATAAATAGCTTTTATCGTCCTGTCGATTGGCTAGCGCTGAATGCCTCCTACACAAAAAATGATGCTCACTATGAAGACACGGTGCGGGGCCAGGATGAGATTCCTGGCGCAATCGAATCTACCTTCTCGCTGGGTATCAATACAGTCTGGCAGAACGGCTTCTCTGGTAGCCTACGAGCAAGATATCTAGGTGAGTCGCCCTTAACAGAAGATGGCAGCGTGATGAGTCGATCCTCGACCCTGGTTAATGGGGCTATTGCCTACCAGTCTGGCCCGCTTGAGGTTCGCTTTGATGTCTTCAATCTGACGGGATCAGATGATCAGGACATTGCGTATTTGTATGAGTCTCGATTGCCTGGTGAGGCAGCGGCGGGTGTTAGTGATATTCACTTTCATCCTCTTGAACCGCGCTCTATGCGCCTCACGTTCAGTTGGCATCGTCATGAGTAACTTATTTTTTCTGATGTCGTGAGAGCAATAGACTTTTGCAGATTTACCCTGGCGCTTTTCGATAGCGCCAGCTAGTCTCGATGTTCTAGTGATATGTCTTAGTGATAGGAGTTAAAGATGAAAGCAGCTGTTTACTATGAAGGTGGTACACCAGATGTACTCAAGTACGAGGAGGTTGAAGACCCGAAAGTAGGACCCCGCGATGTCTTGATTAAGGTGCATGCT
>CBDUKY010000446.1:0-2980 GCA_965367925.1 uncultured Pseudomonadales bacterium
CATCACCTCTGCCGGACAAAAATTGTCGCCCTACAAGGTCGGCTAATGACAAAAATACGCGGCTCTTGACGGTTAACACAAGGTCACCGTACCCTTGCGCAGTCCGCCTTACGTCATTCCACAGGCTCTCCCGAACCTTCTTTGTTACATGTAAAGGATGCACCCATGCTCCACGTAGGCTTATTCGAACCGGAGATACCGCCCAATACCGGTAATATCATTCGCCTCTGTGCGAATTCCGGTGCAAAGCTGCATCTAGTGGAACCACTGGGGTTTGAGATTGATGACAAGAGGCTAAGACGAGCGGGTCTGGATTATCACGAATGGGCAGATATCAAGGTCCACAAGGATCTCGATGCACTGCTAGCGACGGGCTTCAACACCGTCTATGGAATTACGACTAAAGGTGGTCCAAATCACACGGAAGTGGCCTATCAGGACAATGACCTGGTGTTATTTGGACCAGAGACCAGGGGGTTACCTGCCGGGGTGCTGTCAGCACTACCTGACGCACAGAAACTACGCATACCCATGCGGGAGAATAGTCGGAGTCTAAATTTATCGAATGCCGTGGCGATCGTGGTCTACGAGGCCTGGCGCCAAAGGGGATTTGACGCCTCCTGAGCCTCAGAACCTCGAGTTAGTGAGTACTCTCTTTCTGTTTTCGCCTTGTCTGCTCGTAAATCGCATCAAAGTTAACCGGCGCAAGCATCAGCGGCGGGAAACTCCCTTTTAGTACCATGCTATCAATGGCTTCTCGTGCGTAGGGGAACAAGACACTGGGGCAGAAGGCGCCCAGAGTCTGCATCATGGATTCGCCATCAAGCCCTTTGATTAAGAAGATGCCTGCCTGCTGAACTTCCGTCAGATAAACAACTTCATCGGCTTCATTTCGATTTGTCACTGTCAGTTGCAGCACCACCTCATAAAGATCAGATTCGATCACAGAGTGTTTTGAATTTAGCTCCAGGTTTACCTTCGGCTTCCACTGATCGCGGAACACCCCAGGTGCTCTCGGGGATTCAAACGATGCGTCCTTGATATAGATCCTTTGCAGCGCAAATTGTGCCCCGGCCTGGCCTGCATCAAATTCTGGATTATCTGATTGTTCGCTCATAAATATTCTCGGTAAACGCTAGTTACTCGGCAGCGCCAGCCAACAGGCCGTCAAGCTTGCCATCTCGCTCCAACATAAAGAGTTCATCGCAACCGCCGACATGGGTTTCGCCAATCCAAATCTGCGGCACTGTATGACGCCCGGATTTACGCATCATTTCTTGACGCTTGCTGGGATTAAAATCAACGCCAATCTCTTCGAAGGACACGCCCTTGTGAGTCAGCAGCGACTTGGCGCGAACACAAAAGGGACAAAATTTAGTGGTATACAACACGACATTTGGATTACTCATAGATCAAGCCTTAACAACAGGTAAACCAGCGGCATTCCATTCTGCCATGCCACCAGAAAGACGACGGACATCCTCGAAACCGAGTTTCTTCAGCTTCTTGCCCACTGAACTGGAATGTTGGCCAATCTTACAGACCACGACAATTGGCTTGTCTTTGCTCTTTTCTAGTTCGACCGCCCTGGTATCGATGCTACCGAAGGGAATGTTGACCGCACCAGAAATGTGACCTGCAGCAAATTCCTTATTATCTCGCACATCTACAATCAACGCGTCTTCACGGTTAACCAGAGTCACAAGATTCGAAGTGCTGACTGCCGAGCCACCTTGCTTCCCCTCATTAACCAGGAAAGCAACTAACAAGAACAGAAAAATACCCACTAAAAATGGGTGATTCATAATAAATTCTAAAATTTGTTCGACCAATGTATTTAACCAACTTGTTCAGTATATGCAGCGATATGAGTAGACGGTTTGCACCGCGTAAAATGCAGGCGCGCAGTATACACAAATTTGTTCTCGCCAGCCTATTCTGGATGTCGGTAGAATCGGCACTTCGTAATTGTTAAGTGACCTGTTTATGCCCGGTAAAATTCCCCACGTATTAATCGTCTTAGATGGATGGGGACATCGCGAAGACCCCGACTCAAATGCAATAGCAAAGGCTAACACGCCGGTCTGGGACGATCTTTGGCAAAACCACCCTCACACACTGATTTCTGGTTCTGGGCTAGATGTTGGTTTACCAGATGGCCAGATGGGCAACTCAGAGGTAGGACACATGAACCTGGGTGCTGGCCGGGTAGTTGATCAGGACTTCACACGCATCACTAAAGCCGTTCGTAATGGCAGCTTCTTCGATATCCCTGCGCTTAAAGGTGCTGCTGAGGATATCGCTAGTCGTGGTAAGCAACTGCACATTTTTGGCCTTCTTTCAGACGGTGGTGTCCACAGCCATGAGGAACACATCAAGGCTGCGGTAGATCTTGGTTTCAAGGCTGGTGTTGACGCGGTCTGGGTTCATGCATTTCTTGATGGCCGGGACGTCCCACCCAGATCCGCTGCTAATTCACTTAAGAAGCTCCAGGCACACATTGACGCTAATGGTAAGGGTGGTATTGCCAGCATTATCGGTCGCTATTTCGCCATGGACAGAGACAATCGCTGGGAACGCGTCAAACAAGCCTATGATCTCGTCACCCTGGGTATTGCTGAGCATAGCTATCCTGATCCAACTAGCGCGCTGGAAGCAGCCTACAGCCGGGATGAATCGGACGAATTTGTGACAGCAACAACTATTTGCCAGCCAGGCAAGCCCGCCACTATCCAGGACGGTGATGGCATCTTGTTTATGAACTTCCGTGCAGACAGAGCCAGACAGATCAGTCGAGCATTCACCGAGCCAGATTTCGACAAGTTTGAGCGACGCGCGACACCTGCCCTTTCTCACTTTGTTACCTTGACCCAATATGCTGCAGACATAGATGCTGAAGTAGCGTTCGCCCCTGACGATTTGCACAATAGCCTCGGCGAATATGTAGCGAGCCAATCACTTACCCAACTCCGCATTGCAG
>CBDUKY010000447.1:0-2973 GCA_965367925.1 uncultured Pseudomonadales bacterium
CATATCTGGATCTGTACCTTCTTCACGAACAGAAATATTTCTATTCAGCGATGCGGCAAGTTGGCGATTGATTATCCGGGCATCGGCGATCGTTGCCCCGGCATTACCTTCCTGATTAAGGGTGGCAAGTATGCTCTGGGAATCAAGATTGCCGCGAAAGCGTTGGATGCCTGCTGCTAACGCATCAGGTAGTGCTCGCGTACCATCATCTGTACCCCAGTCATCATCTCCACCGCCACTGTAACCGAGAACATCGCCAGATGATTCTGAGTTAGACCCAAGACCAACCTCAATGGAATAGGTAAATGCATCAGGAATACCTTTGGTACGAATATCCACACTACCACCACCAAAGTTGGCTGGCATATCAGCAGAGTAGGTTTTCTGCACTCGTAAGGATTCAACAATCGATGTTGGAAATACATCGAGGGGAATTACATTACGGGTCAAGTCTGGCGAGGGTACTGTCGCGCCATTTAATAAGGTATTTGAGTATCGTTCTCCAAGCCCGCGAACATAAACGAACTTGTCACCTACGAGAGACAAACCTGAAACCCGTCTAAGTGCCAGGGCTACGGTTGAATCACCAACGCGGCTGATCATTTCAGCCCCGAGCACATCAGTAACAACTTCTTCTTCCATGCGTTCATCTTGCAAGGATTCTGCTGCACTGCGAAGTCGTCCTAACACCACGACCTCTTCCATATCACCAGCTGATTCCGCCAATACTGGCTGGGCGGAAATACCTGACAGGAGCATTGCTCCTGTCAGTACGATGGCCGGTGAGGCTTTGTAGCCATCTAATTTCTTCATTCTAAGCTCCCTTAGTTTTGATGTAGCTGAGGTCAGCTGTTTTATTCAAACCAGAGTGCTTGGCCACGATTGCTATCGAGGATTCCGTAGGTCCAACCAAGGTTAGCTGAGGTGAAAGTCGTACCGATACTTGCTGTACCAACTGGTGCGTTTGTGGGTGACACGCCACCAACAAGCATGGTTGCAAAAGAAACTGAGCTAATAGGTGGTGTACCTTCGAGTACAACAAATCCAGTATCGAGTGCTGCGGTAGGATTCAATGCTGTGGTACCACTACCTAACGCGAACTGGTTATTGGCTGCGATGAGTGACTCAATCGTCGTTGCACCAATAGACTGGCCATTCGTGTTGTCGTAACAAGAGAAGATGTTTGAATTTAAGTCAACATCACCGTCAACCAGACCTTGCTGTGATCGATTGTCGACACGAACACAATAGTTAGTTTCCGTTGCATCTTCTTTGTCAGCAAAAGAACCAATGATCATAGAATCGTTGATTGTTGGGAAAATACCTTCACGGATTCTCCAGCCTGCGCCTTGACCGTGGGTATTTGGTGCTTCTGGTGCAACACCATCTTCAGAGGTGGCATTGATAATACAGGTCAGGTTATTGATTGTTGGCCGTGAGTTAATACCCTGGGCAATCACTGATTCAATTTCTGCTGCACGGTTACTGAAATCGTCAATACCGTCTGATTCGATACAGTGGTTTGCATTACCTGCGCTCTGAATGACTAGTGCATTGGTAATCGTACCCTGGTAGCCAGAGTCAATATCGATAGAGTCATCACGGGCGTACATGGCAACAAAGTTATTGATGTTTACTGCACCACCAAAAATTTCGATACCATCATCATAGGTAGAGTAAACCTCAAGGAAGTTCACCGTCGTGTTAGAACCAACACCCGCAAAGGTAATACCGTTTAGTTCGTTACCTGTGGCGATCTGATTACCTGTGTGCTTTACAACAACATACTCAAGCCGACCGGAGTTATCTGCATTGTTAATGCCGCCGTAACGCACTTCGTTAAGACCAGACAAACCTTCAGTAATATTGTGACACTCACCAACTAGCGCAAGGTCTGTACCGAGCGTACCTGAATAGGCGCAACCATTATCAATACCAAAGCCAGCGATAATCATGCCGCCCCATTCCTGCACATCTTCAGGACCGACAGTGCCTTGAATATCTGACAGTGAAGTAAATGTAATCGGCGCTGTCGCTGTGCCGATTGCATTGATCTGTGAACCGCGATGAATAGTCACATACTGGGCGTTACTTGCAAAAGCGAGCGTTGCGCCAGCTTCAATGGTTAATTCAGGACCATCACCGCCATCAGTAATGCCTGCTGCTGTCAGGCAAGCATCTGAATCGCAAGACTGACCAACGATCAAGCTACCGGAGAAGATATGTGCGCCACCATTAGGTAGTGCTGGAATGGTCATATCTGTCGTTAGCTCATTACCAACATCTACAAAGGTCGCTGCGTAGGTGCAGTTATCACCAGAGACAACGCCCTGAATTGTCTGACCGCCAGTGTTTGTGTAAGACGCGCAAGGATTTGTCGTTGGTGTCGGTGTCGATGTGTTGTTGCTGTTGTTTACTGAGTTGTCAGTTGATGTATCAACTGTTGAAGGCTCGATATTGATATCACCGCTATCGCAAGCACTGACCAGTGCCACGACTACCATCGCCATGGATAGTTTGCGCATCATATTCATAGGTTATTCCCCAAAAAGAAACAAAATTGTTTAAAAGTAGCCAGAGGCTGGCCGTTTGACTGATGCGCGCAGTCTAGGGAGGGTCAGTTAAGGGAAGATAAACAGAAGTAAAGAAACCTTAAAGATTGGTTTAACAGTCAGTTAATACTGATGCGCGAAAAATAAACCTTTACAGGGATTGTGATTAATTGCCTACCAGCGTGACCCATGGGGGTAGATCATGCTGATAGGCTACTTTATTGCTGAGCCGACGCTCGATGCGAGTCGATGCAGGTCGACGCGTAGTTCGTTACTCCGCGTCGTATTTTCTCTGAAAGCGATCGAATAGCTGTTGCTGGGTACCATCCAGGTTTAGTTCTCTACCTTGAATATAGGCTTTCACCATCTGGTTGGTACGCATATCCAGCGCATCTCCGTCAGAGATAAACAAGGTTGCATC
>CBDUKY010000448.1:0-2965 GCA_965367925.1 uncultured Pseudomonadales bacterium
TGATACCTTGCCAGGAAAAACCCTTCATCCTGACTAATAGCAACCTGGAACAGATCCCTCGCTTGCTGGAGGTTGCCTTTTAGTACCTGAAATAATCCGCGAGCGTAAATCTCGTTCACAAAAGGGTCGAGAGAAGTACCCGAGCGATATCGCGCAATAGCCTGATCTGGCGTTAAGCGTGAAATCAATTCATCGGTGATAGAGACTGCAAGCTCTGTTGGAATGGCGACGGCGGATTTTTCGATTTGGCGTTCGCCGTTTGTATCGAAAATAACAAGGCGTAAGGTGAGTAATTCACCTTTTTGTAATAGCTCAGGCAAGATCAAGATTGTCGCACCCTGGGCGCTGCGAAACCGCTCTTTAAGTTCTGGATCTACACGTGTGTTTGTAGTGTCGCCGACCATTTGTAGTACTGTTGGTGAGGACACTGTACCAAGGCCAGACTCATTTAGTTTTTGGCTCAACAGACTCATCAATCCGAGTCGAGTCCAGTCATTGCTGGCTTCGTCGGTCAAATTGTTCAGCGGTAATACAGCAATTCGGTTCTGCGTTTGCTGAGCAGGCGTGTTGGCGATGGCCGGGTTACTTGATTCTTTGTTTTGCCAGAAGAACGAGCTAGATACTGCAAGGATCAGACTTATGGCGATGACAAGGTAGCTATAGTGAATTTTAGCCCCGGCGTGACGGCGACCAGGTTCATCCCGGCGACGTAAGCCTTCAGGGGTAAACTGGTAGTACCAGGTAGCTGCAACCGCAATTGGCAGTCCGAGCAGGCTGGCCCCAAGGAGTATCTGAAGGGGGAATTTATCCAACTCAAATGCTTCCCAGATCATGGCTGCAATCTGATTGACCAGCCAGGCGACAGCACCATAGGCCGTCACTGCCCTTAGCAGGTCGCCGCTCCTCTCGGAACGAAATGCCTGTTCTGCTTCCTCTTTCCTGGTATCAGCCGGGTCAGTCTCAGGTTGTTCCAGCACCTCACCAACAAAACGGTAACCGTGGCCGTGAACCGTCTTAATCAAATGTTGGTCCTGGACATCATCCTTTAGTGCCCGGCGAGCCTTGAGGATCGCCCGGGTAATTGCGGTTTCTGAGACGATGGTGCCAGGCCAAACAGCCTCCTGGATTTCGTCTTTTGTCAGTGCGCGGTGGCGATTTTCCACCAGAAAGGTGATGAGCTGAAAAACTTTCTTCTGTACTGGCACGATATTGCCAGATTCCCGCAATTCCTGGCGCTCTATGTCCAACTCGAACTCTGAAATTATGTAATTCATTGAATATAAAGGATTTCTATTGAGACAAGAGAGGTTCTGATTTATCCCAAAAAGCATCAGGAAGCGCCGAGGTCATAGAAAAGTCATGAACAAATCAGCGCTGGGTCAGGACTGGTATGCAGTCTAACGCCACACTTGCTCGCAATCCAGACACATGGTGTGTCGGGAATATTAAGGAGCAGAAATGATGGATAACGAAACCCTATTTGAGAAAGTGGGTGGGGAAGTTGCCCTCGAATTGGCCACTTCCTCCCTCTACGCGAAAATCGTTCTTGATGATGAGCTTGCCCCCTTCTTCAAGGGCATGAATGTTAATCGTATAGAACAAAGACAGCGAGAATTCCTGGCCTATGCATTTGATGGCCCAACGGTAAACCAGAAGGTTGATCTTCGTGCAGCACATGCAAAATTGGTTAAGCAGGGGCTTAATCATCAACATTTTGATCGTCTGGTCGGGCACTTGAGTGCCGTGTTGGAGGGACTAGATATTGACCCGGCAGATAAAGAAGAGGCACTTCAGCGAGTTGAGAAAACACGCCGTGAAGTCATGGGTGAGGTGTATACCCAGGAAAAACGCCGCAAATCCATGGCTGGCAGGCTGTTCGGCTTTGTTTACGGGGTAACCTGTTACATGGTGGGGGTGGCGTCACTGGTTTTTGCGGGTCTCTGGCTTGGGGATATGGTGCTGCCTGTCACCCTTGACAGTGCGCCTACAGGATCAATAGGCACGGCGGTGTTAATTAACTTTGCGCTGATTCTTGGCTTTTCTCTACAGCATAGTGTGATGGCGAGGCCAGCCTTTAAAGAATGGTGGACGCAGTTTGTGCCAGCGAGTTGTGAGCGCAGCACCTATGTGCTTTTGTCTGGTATTGCCTTCTTCGGCATGATGTATTTCTGGCAACCCCTTGGTATTGATATCTGGGATTTAGATGGCTATGCCAGCAGTGTGCTCTATGCAGGTTATGGCGTTGGCTGGGCATTGTTACTCGCAGCAACTTTTGCCGTGAATCATTTCGACCTGTTTGGCCTGCGTCAGGTCTGGCTAAATTTACGCGGCATTGAATACACCCAGTTGCCGTTTACGGAATCCAATATGTATCGCTATTCACGTCATCCACTCTATGTGGGTTGGCTTATGGTGATCTGGTTAACACCACATATGACGATTTCTCATCTATTTTTTGCCCTTGGCGTTACGCTCTATACCCTTTGTGCGATTGGATATGAGGAGCGAGATCTGGTTCGGTTCCACCCCGAATATGCTGACTATCGTCGCAGGGTACCAAAATTGTTTCCTCGTTTAGGTAAACGTCGACAAGGTTACTTTCTTCGACCTGGCGCTGCCTGATCAAATGGTCTGGTTAGAAGCCAAATTTTGACAGGCATGTTCGATTAATATGCCGCTCCAGTCAGGCACCTCTTGAACTTCAAGAGGTGCTGTCCTGTCGAAGTACTGTCTGAAGGAAATGCTCGCCGCCTGCAAGTTCCCCTCGGCATCAATATCTGGACGATATCTGCTTTCTCGCAGTGTATAGCGAAGATAACGTTTTAACTTTAGTGACGCATTGCCGGTTATATCGATTTGTTCTGCTCTACCCTTTGCGCTGACATCGATGCGTACATCGGCAAATATGTCAGTATCTGCTTTTTTGTCGACGTATTTATCAAGTCCTGTTGAACATAATCTTATC
>CBDUKY010000449.1:0-2963 GCA_965367925.1 uncultured Pseudomonadales bacterium
TCTTCTTCTGTGTTGTAAGGCAGAATAGTCAAGACAGGACCAAACACTTCTTCTCGTGCAATAGTCATGTCATTGCTGACATTACCGAAGATAGTAGGCTTGACGAAATAGCCAACATTTAGACCATCTGGACGACCAGTACCACCAGTCACAAGCTCAGCACCTTCATCGATACCTTTTTGAATCAGTGCCTGAATCTTGTTGAACTGTACTTCGCTGACCACAGGACCGATCACTGTGCCTTCTGCAAATGGGTCACCTGGCTTAACGCCTTCAGCAGTTGCCTTGGCAATCTTAAGGGCTTCATCATGCTTCGACGCTGGTACGAGCATTCGTGTTGGTGCGTTACAGGATTGACCAGAGTTAGTGAAACACTGGGAAACGCCACCAGATACGGCAGCTTGCAGGTCTGCATCTTCAAGAATAATGTTTGCTGACTTGCCGCCTAGCTCCTGAGCAACACGCTTAACAGTTTCAGCAGAAGACTTGGCCACTGCAATACCAGCACGAGTTGAACCGGTGAAGGACATCATATGAATGTCAGGGTGGGATGACATTGCATCACCAACACTTAAACCATCACCATTGACTAGATTAAATACACCTTTAGGTACACCAGCTGCATCTAATACTTCAGCAAGCATAATGGCGTTAATTGGTGCGACTTCACTTGGCTTTAATACCATGGTGCAACCTGCCGCCAATGCTGGCGCCACCTTGCAAGAGATCTGATTGATCGGCCAGTTCCAGGGAGTAATCAAACCACAAACGCCTACAGGCTCACGGCGAAGGAAGTATTTACCTTTTTGCTCTTCCCACTGAAAGTTTTTAAGAATCTCCATCGCAGTGGCGAAATGCGCCTGACCAGTTGCGGCTTGTGCAGCCTTACTTAACCAGATTGGCGCGCCCATTTCTGTGGAAATAACCTGGGCGATATCGTCGTAACGTTTGGCGTACTCGGCCAGAATTGCGCCGAGAAGCTCCACTCTTTCAGCAACGGTTGTTTTCGAGAAACTCTCAAACGCGGCCTTTGCAGCAGCAACAGCCTTATCAACGTCGGCAGCAGAACCCATGCTGATTTTTGCGAAAGGTTCTTCGGTGGTTGGAT
This sequence comes from uncultured Pseudomonadales bacterium, assembly GCA_965367925.1. GTDB lineage: Bacteria > Pseudomonadota > Gammaproteobacteria > Pseudomonadales > Azotimanducaceae > JAHRVQ01. The sequence goes on from CBDUKY010000449.1 coordinate 1,109, forward strand.
TAATAACATCCAGTGTGTTCGGCGTAACTGGGTCAACCCATTCGCCATTAATGTAGAACTTTAGGTGTTCCTGCATGGTTTCTCTCTCTGATTACAATTACTGTTTTCCCTTTGGGGGCGTAAACCTACAAACATGAAATTTTTGTGTCAAGTCGTAAACACTGACAACGAGATGTCTAATCCCGCCAATTCTAGCTACGGGCCTTTAATCCCGCCTGTTCAAGACGCCATTTCAATACATCTAATCTATCCTGACCAAAGAAGGGTTCACCTTTAAACGCACAGGTGGGTACGCCCCAGTGTCCACAAGCTTCATGGTCCTGCTGATTTTTTTCTATTGCTGCTTCAAGTCGGGTTGTTTCATCGCTAACTTGCGCATCCATCTTATTCAGATCTAATCCAGCTCGTTCAGCAGCTTCTGCCAATAAAGCGCCTTCATGCCAATTAACTGTACCGCCCCAGATTAAGCGAGAAACTTCATCAGCAAATTCAATGCCCCGCCCGGACTCCGCGGCAACGATACCCAGGCGGGTTAAGCGGTGAATATGTTCCTGCTCGGGCGCCGTTCGTGCCCGCCCATCATCGCCTCGATATTGTTTCACTGGATCTGGCTTAGGCCAGCTAAATGGCAAGCCAAGCATTTCCGCAACGCGAACTGAATCTCGTAATAAATAGGCTGACCACTGGGGATGAACCTGCAAGAAAAAATCCGGTGTGCGAATCGCAATTGGATAGACCGGTCTAAAGTTGACCGTAAGTTCATAGTCATCTTGAAGCTGTCGAATCCGCGGCGTCGCTAGATACGACCAGGGACTTCTAAAAGACCAGAACACATCAATTTCTAGCATCAATCTTCTCGTTCGCAAAAAATTCAACCGAAGTGTACATTACCTTCCTCCCGGCGACATTGCCTGCTCCTGACTTTTAAACAAATACTCATGCCTGAATCAAATGAACCCATCACCCTGTCTCTTGATGTCGTCTATAACAAGACAAATCCTGTAGATTTACTCGCGGAACACTCAGGGCTTTCCCGTACTCTTATCAAGCGCGCCATGAACACAGGTGCTGTATGGCGAACTAAGGGCAAGAAAACCCAGCGCCTACGCCGGGCAAGTGGTCTGCTTAATGCGGGCGATAACTTGTCGCTTTACTTTGACCCTGAAGTTATTGAACTGGTTCCACCGGCACCGACACTTATTGCCGAGGAAGAGAGTTATTCGGTCTGGTTTAAACCAGCTGGACTCATGGCCTCTGGCACCCGATTTGGTGACCATTGCACTATCAATCGCTGGATTGAAACGAATCACAAGCCGGAACGAAGTTGTTATCTGGTGCATCGCTTAGACCGTTTCGCTACAGGATTAATGGTGATTGCCCACAGCAAAACAGCCGCGACACACCTTTCAACCCAATTTGAACAACGCAAAGTACGCAAGATTTATCGGGCCGTGGTTCATGGGTTGCTCGATCAGCCATCAACCCAGACCGGGGAGATCGATGGAAAGGCTGCGATCACACACATAGCGCCCATCGCAACAGATGAAAGCTTGCAACAATCCATCGTCAATGTAGAAATTGAAACGGGCCGAAAACACCAGATCCGAGCGCACCTGGCAGAAATGGGTCACCCGATTTTAGGTGACCGACAGTATGGCTCCGATAAAATATGTGACCTGAAGCTCACGGCCTGGCAACTAGACTTTATCGATCCGATGACAGATGAAGCACGCAGCTATAGGTTAGCGGAGGATCGACTACCTGGCTTTGATACCTAACCTGCACCTGCGAACATAATCAAAATACCCGCAGCAACAGCAGAGCCAATAACACCGGCAACATTTGGTCCCATAGC
>CBDUKY010000450.1:0-2962 GCA_965367925.1 uncultured Pseudomonadales bacterium
CATCGGGGGATGCGATCACGGTGTCAGCCCCTTTTAGCACCACCACCGCATTGCTCTGTTTCGCAGCTTGTCTGGCGCAAGAGAGCTTATCGCCCGCGAAATCGAATAGGCGTTTGAATTCTCCGGCATGGGGGGTCAAAACACAGGGACCATGGATCGCTTCAAAGAGCGATTCAGGTTTGTCGGTGAAAACCGTTAACGCATCCGCATCAAGGACGACGCCTCTACCTGTGGCGAGCGCTGCACAGACAATTTGGCGGGTTGTTGCGTTAACACCTGCACCAGGACCAATTGCCACCACCCTGAGGCGCTCGTCTTTGAGCAGGCTTTGAAAATCTTCAACACTTTGGCAAGGTCGCACAATGGCATTAACCAGTGAGGTCGCATAGATATTCCAGGCCTTGTCAGGGGCTGCGACGGTGACTATACCAGCGCCCGCACGAGCCGCTGCTCGCGCTGTCATACGACTGGCACCGGTAATTATTTCCCCACCCAGAATCAAAACCCCACCACGCTGATACTTATAACTTTCAGCCTGTGGCCAGGGATAGTTTTCTTGCCATAGTAAGGGATCATTTTCCCAGGTCTTCTGCTCATTTTCTGGCAGCAACGACTCTGGTATACCAATATCCGCTAAGACGATGTCACCGCAATGCTTTCGACCTGGATAAAGTAAATGACCTGGTTTCTTGCGAAAGAAAGTAACCGTTAGATCCGCCGGGGCGACACTACCCAGAATGCTACCCGTAGTTCCATCGACGCCACTAGGGACATCAATTGCACAAACTGGAATTTTGCTGTTTTGCAACGCATCGATTAGCTTCAGCGCAGCACCTTCAAGAGGGCGTGAGAGTCCGGCGCCAAAAATTGCATCAACAACAAGGTCTGCGTTAACAAGGCTAGCTGCTGAAAATGGCTCGATGTCACCACGCCAGAGACTTGCCGCAAGGGCCGCGTCACCAGACAGCGCATCAGGTGTCACTAGCAATGCAACTCTCACGGGCCAGCCGGCCGATTGCAACCGACTTGCCGCAACAAGGCCGTCACCACCATTATTTCCAGGACCACAAAGAAACAATATCGGTCTTCTAGACCAGCGTGCCGAAATGGCATCCGCGACTGCAGCACCTGCAGTCTGCATTAGCGCGAATGAATTGATACCGCTAGACGAGGCAAGTTGATCTACCTTCTGCATTTCCGCAGCGGTTAACAGCCTACGCCGGGAAAAAAACATATTGTTCACAATACTTCCACCACAGACTGCAGCGTATCTCTGGCATCACCGAACAGCATCCTGGTGTTATCTTTAAAGAACAGTGGGTTCTGTACGCCGGCATAACCGGTTGCCATGCTACGTTTCAAAACAATTGTGGTCTTGCCCTTCCAGCACTCGAGCACAGGCATACCTGCAATCGGACTATCTGGTTCGTCAAGTGCTGAGGGGTTGACGATATCGTTAGCACCAATAACAAGGGAAACGTCCACCTGTGGAAAGTCCTCATTGATTTCATCTAGTTCAAACACAATGTCATAGGGGACTCTCGCTTCTGCCAACAACACATTCATCTGCCCAGGCATTCGACCAGCGACAGGATGAATCCCGAAGCGCACATTGACGCCTCTGGTTCGCAATGTATTGGTTAGTTCAGAAACAATTTGTTGGGCTTTCGCAACCGCCATTCCATAGCCAGGGATAATCATTACTTCCTGGGCTTTTATAAGAAGATCCGCTGTTTCGCTAGCGGTGATTGTTATGACTTCACCCTGCTCTTCACCAGTGTCCAGGGCAGTGATGGTACCGCCACTAGCGCCAAAACCACCTGCAATCACTGATAGAAAGCTTCTATTCATCGCTCGACACATGATGTAGCTCAGGATTGCACCACTTGATCCGACCAGCGCACCGGTGACAATGAGTAGATCATTGTTGAGCATGAATCCCGTTGCCGCTGCCGCCCAACCTGAGTAGCTGTTCAGCATTGATATGACAACAGGCATATCAGCGCCTCCGATCGCCATGACCATATGAATACCGAATACCAGCGCAATCACCGTCATGAACATCAATGCCAGCATGCCGCCACCGGCTGCTGACTGCTGCACAAATTCGTAGCCGACCCATATAACGATGACTAACAAACCAAGGTTGAAAATGTGCCGGCCAGGTAAGGTCAGGGGCTTGCTGTTGATGTGGCCGGAGAGTTTGCCAAAGGCGATTACTGAACCAGAAAAAGTAACGGCACCAATAAGCACACCAAGATAGGTCTCGATGTGGTGTATGGTCAGATTAACGCCTGCAAACTGCGTGGCGGTATCAGCGAAGTTTGCATAGCCAACCATAACGGCCGCCAACCCAACCAGACTGTGCAGGATCGCCACAAGCTCTGGCATCGCCGTCATCTGCACACGCCTCGCGACGACCAGACCTACACTGCCACCCACAACTAGTGCAGCGATCAATTCAGCATAGTGATTCGTAACAATCCCGAGAACAGTCGTCAATAAGGCAATAGCCATACCGAGGATGCCGAACCAATTACCACGTGGTGCGGTTTCTTGATTAGAAAGATCGCTTAACGCGAGGATAAAAAGAATCATCGAGGCGACGTACGAGGTGCCTACAATACCAGTGCTAATCATAACGACCTCACTTACGGAACATTGCGAGCATGCGATGCGTCACAGCAAAGCCGCCGACGATATTGATACTCGTAATTAGAACGGTGAAAACGGCAATCCACTTGATTGTCATGCCAGTTGAGTTAATTTGCATTAATGCGCCTATGACAATGATGCTCGAAATCGCATTGGTAACGCTCATCAGCGGGGTGTGCAATGCCGGGGATACGTTCCAGATCACCATGTAACCGACGAAGCAAGCCAGTACGAATACCGTGAAGTGCGACATAAATTCTGGCGGCGCAACGCTCCCCAGACCCAGTAAAATAAGCGCAACGGTACC
>CBDUKY010000451.1:0-2959 GCA_965367925.1 uncultured Pseudomonadales bacterium
CCCTGGGGCACATCATTGTTAGCCTGAATTGCTGCATCGAAATCGTGATACTTAAATACATATAGGATCGGCGCAAAAGTTTCTTTACTCACATTCCTGATCTCAGCTGGCATTTCAACAAGCGCTGGTTTCACATAGTACGCATCAGCACCTACCTCATTGACTCGCTCACCACCTGTCACAATGGCACCTTGTTTTTTCGCATCCTCAAGCGCAGCTTGCATTTGTTCAAAGGCAGACTGGTCGATCAACGGGCCAACAAGGTTCTGTTCAAGAAGTGGATTACCTATTTGAATCGAACCATAAGCAGCCTTGACCCGCTCTATAAAGGCTTCATAGATTGACTCATGCAAAAATAGCCGCCTTGTCGATGTACAGCGTTGCCCCGCTGTACCAACCGCACCAAAGACAACGGCCTGGAGCGCCATATCAAGGTTTGCTGTCGGACAAACAGTGACGGCATTGTTACCACCTAATTCAAGGATGCAGCGCCCAAATCGAGCAGCAACTTTTGGTGCGACTGCCCGCCCCATGGCCGTGCTACCTGTAGCGCTAATGACTTTCATGCGGTCGTCATCAACCAGCTTTTCTGCCACGGTTCGCTCACCAATCAATACTTGAGACAAGTTGTCTGGTACCTCATCAATCGTTTCCATTGCCTGGCTTAGCAATGCCTGACAAGCAAGTGCAGTTAAGGGCGTTTTTTCCGAAGGTTTCCATATCACGCTATTACCACAGACGAGTGCCAGCGTTGTATTCCACGCCCATACTGCAACAGGGAAGTTAAAAGCAGAGATCACCCCAACAGGGCCAATCGGGTGCCAGTTTTCAACCATCTTGTGACCAGGGCGCTCTGACGCAATCGTCAAACCATACAGTTGACGTGAAAGCCCAACTGCGAAGTCACAAATATCAATCATCTCCTGTACCTCACCAAGACCCTCCTGAAGAATCTTGCCCGACTCAATCGTTACCAGTTCACCAAGTAACCCTTTATTTTCCCGCAAGGTTTCACCAAAAACCCTTACTAGCTGGCCTCGCTTTGGCGCCGGCACTTCTCGCCATGCGCTAAATGCCCGGCACGCGTTATCCATTGCTTGTTCAATTTGAGCGACTGAATGAGACTGCACCCTGGCAATTTGCTCACCAGTTACTGGACTCGTAACGATTAGATCACCGGTTGATAAACCACTGGTATCAACACCTAATTGACTTAATACTTCCTGACTACGTTTTTGCATCATTTCCTCAAGCGGCAATATCAATGGTTTTATGTTGTTGGTAGTATTTTCCGAACCGATTGCCAAGAAAAGTCTCAAGGGGAATCGATTCCTGACAAACGAATCCTTGTTGTTGAATCTGTCCAGACTTCAACAAATCTAACACGGCACAAATGCTGGCTGCAGTGGTTATCTGAATCGCACTGTATTGGTGGTTATTGATGATCTGGCCGTAAATTTTATTGGCATAGGCTTTTTGGAACAGCTGCCCTTTTTGATGCCCACTTACTGTAACAAATACCAACACAACATCCTGCAGGGTTGCGGGAACGGCATTCTCAAATACATCCTTAAGCAGATCACGCCTGTCCTTTAGTTGCAGGTCCTGTAGTAAGGTTTTCATAATATCCCTGTGTCCAGGATAACGAATAGTCTGATAACAGAGATTCCTCACCTTGCCTTTAAGCGATTCAGCCAGGGTGCCAATACCACCTGAGGTGTTAAAGGTTTCATAGTTAACCCCATCTAATGAAAAGTGCTCTAGATGCTCTAGCGCTGGCACTTCTATCAGTTGACCATCTTTTACAGCGATACATGGCTCGCAATATTCATTGATAACCCCGTCGGTGCTCCAGGTAAGATTGTAGTTCAGTGAATTCGATGGATACTGCGGCAAAGCGCCGACACACATCCGCACGTTTTCAAGATCATCGAATTCCTTACATAGGTCATTGGCAACGATGGAAATAAATCCTGGCGCTAATCCACACTGGGGAATCATCGCTCCACGCGCACCCTTAGCGAGCTGTTTAACACATTCGGTGCTTGCAACATCCTCGGTCAGATCAAGATAGTGCACACCTGCCCTGGTTGCTGCCGTGGCGATTTTACTGGTCATAAAGTAGGGGGTCGCACTCAAGACCGCGTAGTAGTCTTTCAGAAACAGGGTAAATTCATCTTCTCTGGATACATCAAGGCATACAGGCTTTAGGTCCACATGACCCGGCAGTCGATCAAGCTGCGCCTGATTCGCATCAACCACGGTCACTTGATAGTCCCCGCCTGTGAGCAGAAATTCCGCAATCATGGTGCCGATCTTGCCTGCTCCCACCACAACAACCGCTGTTTTGTTCATGTCTTATCTCTGCATCTAAATTCGGTAAGACATAGATTGCGACCAATTCAGGTCAATTTGTACCTGCAGAATTAGCGGAATTGTCATATGATCTGATCATATTGACGAAGAATTGATTAATAATGACGATTTCTGTTGATGATCGACTGCTTTCACTACTGAGAGACAATGCTCGCCTGAGTACCTCAGAACTGGCAAGACAACTTCAGGTATCGAGAACCACCATCCAGAGCAAAATAAAGCGCCTGGAACAGCAAGGCATCATTGAAGGCTATTCCGTGAGGTTTGGCGAGGCCTATAGCAAGCGGCTTGTCTCGGCCCATGTCCTGATCATGGTCCATCAAAAACTGACTGCCCAGACCAATGCTCAATTACGCAATATGCCGCAGGTTAGTGCCCTCTATGCAATTAGTGGTGACTATGATTTGATTGCTGTCGTGCAGTCGGAAAACACCCAGAATCTGAGCCGTGTACTAGATGAAATTGGCAATCTTGAAGGTGTTGAGCGAACAAATTCTTCTCTCATACTTGAAACCAAATTTTCTCGCTAGCCTGCTCACAGCTTCGCTTATTATCTGATGCTAGACTGTCCTCACACCATATT
>CBDUKY010000452.1:0-2959 GCA_965367925.1 uncultured Pseudomonadales bacterium
TGCCCAGGCTTTCGTCCGAGACCCGAATATTGCTCAGTTCGTTATTGATCAAGGCGTCACCTTTGTCACCACATCAGCAGGTAGTCCGACAAAATACACCGCAGACCTTAAAGCTGCAGGTCTCACAGTATTCCATGTCGTGCCGACACTAAAAGCCGCACTCAAAGCTGTTGAAGCAGGTGTTGATGGACTAATCGTTGAAGGCGGTGAAGGTGGTGGATTTAAGAATCCAAATGACGTCGCCAGCATGGTTTTGCTTCCACTGGTTCGCTCAAAAGTGGATGTGCCAATTATTGCTGCAGGTGGATTTGTTGACGGTGCAACCATGGCAGCGGCATTCGCGCTTGGTGCAGAAGGCATTCAAATGGGTACTCGTATGGTTTCCGCGCTTGAGTCACCTGTCCACAACAACTGGAAACAATCTATTGTCGACGCTGAAGAAACTGGTACAGTATTCCTCAACAAATTTCATTCACCTGCCTTACGGGCGCTCCGCACCAACAAAACCACAGCCCTGGAAAAATTGCAGGACGAGAACATCATGGGTCAATTCGGTAAGGCGCAGGATTTATATTTTGGTGGTGATATGGAAGCTGCTATTCCACTCTCTGGTCAGGTTGCTGGACGCATTGAGTCAATTAAACCTGTGGCAGATATTCTGGCTGAAACCCGCAGAGAATTTTTCGAAACTATTAGCAAGTTGTCAAAAAGCTACAGCTAACTAGGCTCACCTATCGAACAGGCTCGCTCCGGCTGACAACACTTTTACTCAGGCAAACCTCCTCATTGAGGTTGCTTTTGATAACGTGACAGATGTCTACCAGCGGGAACTGTTCGATACGGTCTTTCGCCGTCTTGTACAGTACATCAACCATCTGACTAGACGATATACCTGGGTCCTGTTCTTTCATCAAAGCAGCGATACCAGAGACAAAAGCCGTCGACATGGAACTCCCGGATCGAAACGCATAGGTCGCCCCTGGTGTGGTTGTTAACATTTCCATTCCCGGGGCAACCACGCTCGATTCAGGCATACGTGATTTATCAAACTGAAATGCTGAATTGACAGCAAGGACACCTGGTACAGAGGCAGGAAAGGTATTCTGAGAATTCGATGAATCCACTGCCGCAATCACAACAATGCCACTCTCAATGGTACGATTGATCAGCCTCGCAAGTAGCGGGTCTTCTGGACCTGCAAGACTCAGATTAACAATATCTGGCTTTTGCCTTAGCACTTCAATCAAGCCCTTCATTAGAGAAAAGCTATCGCAATAGGCTTTACGGGTAAGGTCATTTTGTGAACAAGCTTTGAAGATCATCAGCCTGGCATCCGGCGCAACACCCACAATACCTAGATCATTGTTTGCCGCAGAACTGATGACGCCAGCAACGCTAGTGCCATGTTCATCATTATCGAAATCCTGTTGGTCATAGCTGACAAAATTTTCAGCGAAGACAATCCGGTCCTTTAGCTCAGGATGAGATCGGTCAACCCCTGTATCAACCACACCGACAACGACATTTTTACCGGTGGCCAGCTCATGCACTCTTTCTAAATCCTCATTCGCAACCGTGTTCTGCAAATGAAAATAGGGGTCATTGTAGGCAAGCAGATCATAGGTATTTACCCGCTGGACCGATTCAACTCGCATGTCTCCCTGCAAGGCAGACAGCACATCTTCTATTTGTCTATCGCTGTTGAATTCTGCAACGATCGCCTCGACCCCAAGTGACTTAACGGACCATTGCGCGATCTTCTTGAGTTTGTGCACCTTAATAATGTTACTAACCAAACGCTCAGGTGATTGCTCAAGCTTGTCGTCAGCGTCATTCACCTCGACGAACTGCTGACTAGCCTCACCAGATTGGCCTGGATGCATGGACCAGCTCTGGTCAGAAACCGTGAATAGTACTTGCCGATTAAAGATATTACGCATCGACGCATGGTCGGTACTGATACAACCAGATAGGGCAGCAAGACTGCTAACAAGAAAAATTAGTCGTAGAGAGTTACCGGAGAACCGCAGCATATTTGACGCCATCAATTGCACTAATTGAATGAACCATCTCGTCATCTGTAGTTCCCGCTGGCACCGTAATTTCTACGACAAAGCGACCGGCCTCATCTGGGCCTGAGACAATATAGGCTCCACTATCGATAAATGCGGCACGTTGTTGTTCATTTGAAACAGCAGTTTCAAACTCCAGGCTATAGCGGCGCTGGAGCCTTAGATTCGTAACATCAGACACTGGCGCCGTGGCGACATTCAAGGTGGTGAAGTCTTTTGCCGGCACGACTGGCTCGCTTATACCGCCACTCAGCAAAAACAGCCCTGCACAGGCGAGAAGCAGACTCGCAGCAAGTCCATATTTATGCATTGGAGCGTTCGGCCAGCGTCGTTTTGTGTCTAGAACAAAGACTTCCGCCGTACTTTGCTTGTCTTGCTCTGCTGCATCTATTCGTCGCATCAGGTTCTTAAAGGCTGGTTGATAATCCGCCTGCGCCTGATCATCTTTTTGTACAAGACGCTGCAGCTGCTGCAGTTGATCCCGCTCCTTGCGGCATTCGCTACAATCGGACAAGTGGGTCATTACCTTAATTCGTTCTTTATCACCGAGGCTGTTATTAACGAACCAGGGCAGAATCTCTAGAACTTCTTCATGCAGGGATTGCTTTGTTGTGCTGAATATTTGTTTCATCGTCTAACGGTCTTCCTGCTTTAGAAGCAGCTCGAGCTCTTCAATATCTGTTACGTCGTTAATCGTTTGTTCCTGTAACAGCGGTAATAGTTTCGCCAGTCGTCGACGAGCATGAAACATTCGCGTTTTAACCGTATTCACCGGGCAATCCATAAGATCGGCAATTTCCTGATAGGAATAGCCAGAGAAGTAGGTTAGTTCCACAACGGACCGTTGATCAGGGGATATTCGCTCAAGACCATTGTTTAGCCAGTCT
>CBDUKY010000453.1:0-2941 GCA_965367925.1 uncultured Pseudomonadales bacterium
TATGGTTAACGTCCTGACCCCAGCACCAGACGGTGAGACGGCAGTGAGTATGGAAGCTGGTCCCCACGACTACCTGCGCGCGAAAGTGCATACAAGCAACCAGACAATACGCGTTGATTTCAATGCCACCAGTGATAATGGGTATAAGCATGACTCTGGGTTTGACCAGCAGAAGCTAAATCTCAAGAAGCTCTGGCAATGGGCTGGCTTCGATGTGACCAGCAGTTTTAGTGCTTCACTGCTCAATCAAGAAACCGCGGGATTTATTGTCGGTGACAAGGTTTACAAGGACCGTCATCTAAGCAGACAAAATCCAAACCCAGAAGCCTATCGTGATAGTCGCAGCTTTCGTTTTTATAGCCGCTTCGAGAAAACCATGGATAACGGTGGCACGCTGAATCTGACGCCCTATGCGCGAGCCACTGACATGACCTTCATACAACATTTTCTACCTGGCCAGGCGATCGAGGACAATGGCCAACGTAGTGTCGGCATCCAGACCTCCTGGCATATGGACGACTGGTCCGCTGGCATTGATGTTGAATTCACGAAAGGTGAGCTAGAGGAGTTTCAGCCACTAGCAACCACCGGAAGCGCATTTCTGGTCGCTACCATTCCCCAGGGTAAACACTATGACTATGATGTTGATGCAACTACCCTCGCCCTATTTGTTCAACGTCAGTTTCAGCTAGCCGCCCGCACCCAGCTCAAACTCGGTGTTCGCTATGAACGCATCGATTATGACTATGAAAACAACATGCTAGATGGTGATACAAAAGATAATGGTGTGCCTTGCGGATTTGGTGGTTGTCGATTTAGTCGACCAGCAGATCGTCGCGATGATTTTGCATCCTTCTCACCAAAAATTGGTTTGATCCATAACTTCGGTACCAGTCAACAACTCTATGCCCGGGTCGCCCAGGGTTTCAGAGCGCCACAAGCAACGGAACTGTATCGGCTACAAGGTAGCCAGATGGTTTCGAATATTGATTCGGAAAAACTTAACAGCATCGAACTCGGTTTTCGCGGTCAATATGCCGGTGTTAACTATGATGTTTCCATGTACGACATGGAAAAAGATAATTTTATTTTTCGAGATGCCAATCGCCTGACCGTGGACAACGGCGAGACATCTCATCGCGGCATAGAGTTATCGTTAGACTATGCGTTTAGTGACTCCCTTGCTATCGATGTCGTTGCCAACTATGGCCGCCACCAGTATGAAAACAACCCTGCACTGTCTACAAGCCCAGTAAGCGGCAATGATATTGATACAGCACCAAGATATAGCGGATCGGCAAGATTACATTGGCAACCGCTTGAAAAGCTTCAACTTGAATTAGAATGGAGCCGCCTTGGCGCCTATTTCACCGACCCAGAAAATCAAAACCGATACGGCGGCCATACGTTATTTAATCTTCGCGGGAGCTACCAGGTGAACGCTGAATTAAACTTGTTTGCACGCATCATCAATTTGACCAATGAAAAATACGCGGAAAGAGCTGACTTTGCTTTTGGCAATGATCGCTACTTTGTCGGAGAACCCATATCTGCATATATCGGCGTCCGCGCACGCCTCTAACTATTAGGAGAATTCATCATGAAAGCTAAAGCTGCTGTTGCCTGGGAAGCGGGCAAGCCACTGGAAATTGAGGAAGTTGACGTCGCTGCACCGAAAGCCGGTGAAGTACTGATAAGGATGGTGGCAACCGGCGTTTGTCATACTGATGCGTTCACACTTTCTGGTGAGGACCCTGAAGGGGTATTCCCTGCGATTCTAGGTCACGAGGGAGGTGCGATTGTTGAGGAAGTCGGTCCAGGCGTCACTTCTGTTGTACCAGGCGATCATGTTATTCCACTTTATACCGCTGAATGTCGCCAGTGTAAGTTTTGCAAATCAGGGAAAACAAACCTCTGTTCTGCCGTCCGCGCAACACAGGGGCAAGGATTGATGCCCGATGGTACAACTCGCTTTAGCTGCAATGGCAAACCAATCTATCACTATATGGGCACCTCAACCTTTGCCGAATACTCTGTCGTTGCTGAGGTTTCCCTGGCGAAAGTGAGCAAAGCTGCACCACTCGATAAGGTATGTCTGCTCGGCTGTGGTGTGACTACAGGAATTGGCGCGGTCACAAACACCGCAAAGGTTGAGCCGGGCGCTACTGTGGCTGTATTTGGACTGGGCGGCATTGGACTCAGCGTTGTTCAGGGTGCCGTCCTGGCGAAGGCTGGTCGCATTATTGTGATTGATGTCAATCCAGACAAATTTGAAATGGCGCGTCTACTCGGGGCGACAGATTGTGTTAACCCTAAAGACTATGACGCACCAATCCAGGATGTCATCGTTGATTTAACCGATGGTGGTGTCGACTATTCCTTTGAATGTGTTGGCAATGTAAATCTGATGCGCGCCGCGCTTGAATGCTGTCACAAGGGCTGGGGAGAGTCGATTATCATTGGTGTTGCCGGCGCGGGTCAGGAAATCTCTACCAGACCATTTCAGCTTGTCACTGGCAGAGTATGGCGCGGCACGGCATTTGGTGGTGTAAAGGGAAGGACTCAATTACCAGGCATGGTGGATCAGTACATGGCAGGTGAAATCAAGCTAGACGAGTTCATCACCTTCACTATGGGTCTTGAGGATATCAACAAAGCCTTCGACTATATGCACGAGGGCAAGAGTATCCGCAGCGTTATTTTGTTTTAGGCGGAAAAAGTACCGAGAGCAGATTTAGCGCTCGCGACGATCTGGATTTTGCCGTCTAGGTGTTTTCTCCGACGAAACCCTGTCGCCATCCCGACGGTCTGCATCGGTAGATCGTCTATCTCGCTTCGATTCTCGTCGCTCTTTGCCGTCTTTATCGGGCTTTGGTGTATCAGCCATATTTGTTGTCAATTTGTTATTGATTTGAACAAAATATGGTATTGAACAGGGTCA
>CBDUKY010000454.1:0-2920 GCA_965367925.1 uncultured Pseudomonadales bacterium
TGGGACAAAAAATAACAGCTCTCCAGTACGCTGGTTTTCCCACTGCCGTTGGCCCCAAAGAGAATATTCAGGCCTGAGGATAAATCCAGATGAGCATGGTCGAGGTTTCTGAACCGAATGGCATCTAGCCAACTCAGGCTCATAACTTCATAGGCATGACAACGTATATCGCATCTTCAAGGGCAGGATCTTCCAACACAGCACTACTGTTAGCATCATGCAGGGTTATTCTGACCTTTTCGTTATCAATCACACCTAACACATCCTGCAGGTAACTCACGTTAAACCCGACTTCCAGACTATCGCCTTCAAAGTCCACAGACACCGTTTCTTCCGCCTCTTCCTGCTCTGGATTGTTGGCTGACAGTTGCAACTGTCCGGATGCCAGGGACACCCTGATACCTCGAAACTTTTCGTTCGACAAGATGGCGGTCCGACTAAGTGCCTGACGCAATTCCTGCTTGTCTGCAATCACCACCTTGGTACCATCCTTGGGAATCACTCGATCGTAATCCGGGAATTTCCCATCCACCAGCTTGGTGGTTAGTGTAAATGTGCTGGATACTGCGCAGAGATGGCTAGTTCCAATAGAAATGGTCACAGCACCTTCCAATTCGGATAACAATCGCTGCAATTCAATCACTCCCTTCCGTGGGACAATGACCTGGTGCAGATTGCCATCAATGCCCTCCTGGGCAAGATCACTCATGGCCAGACGATGACCATCTGTCGCAACCGAACGCACATGGCCATTGCCTACTTCTATTAGCATCCCGTTCAGGAAATAACGAACATCCTGCTGAGCCATGGCAAATGCAGTTTTATCAAGCAGGCGCTTTAAAGCTCTGGGTTCCAACTCAGCCGAGAAATCTGTGCTCGATTGATCTGCAGACGGAAAATCGACTGCTGGTAAGGTCGATAGCGTGGAGCGAAAACGACCAGAACGTATCTCCAACCGATTTTCTTTTAATAAAAATTCAATCTCGGCTTTGTCGGGAATCTCTCGACAGATATCTACGAGCTTTCGCGCTGGTACCGTAATTTCGCCTGGTTCACTATTTTCTACTTGTAGCCGACCGATCAGTTCCACTTCGAGATCTGTACCCGTCATCGACAGTTCATCGTCTTTTACCTGCAACAGCAAGTTCGACAAGACAGGCAGCGTCTGCCGACGCTCGACCACACCAGCGACCTGTTGTAGCGGTTTTACCAGGGATTCCCGATTCACAGAAAATTTCATAGTTAGATTCCAAATTCTTATAAGAACAGGCTTACTGTTGTAAGTAAGCACTTACTTTCTTATCAAAACACCCCTGTCGGCTACAGCACCATAGGGCTAATAACGAACAAAGTTTCCACTTCATCCATATCTTCCAACAAACAGGCGCTGCCAGGATCACTCAGGGTGATTCTTATTCGATCACCCTTCATGGCTGACAACGCTTCAATAAGGTAACTCACGTTGAAGCCAATCTCCAACGGCGCACCATCGTAGTCAATTTCGATGCTTTCCTCTGCTTCTTCCTGCTGGGGATTATTTGCGTGCATGTCCAGCTTGCCCGGCTTGATGCCCAGTCGAACATTACGGTAAAGCTCATTGGACAAGATCGCTGTTCTGGACAAGGCCTCTTTCAAAATAAGGCGATCGACCGTCAGTACCTTATCTCCACCTGTTGGAATTGCCCGCGAGTAATCCGGATAGGTTGCATCAATCAGTTTGGTGATCAGCGTCACGCCGCCTCGCTCTACCTGCATGTGATTCGCGGTAAAGTTCAATTGAATCAACTCATCACCCTCACCCAGGATACGATTCAATTCCGCTACTGCTTTTCTGGGAATAATGAACTGATGATGACCCAGATCTCTTGTGGTCACGTAGCTCGTGGCCAGGCGTTGGCCATTGGTGGCAACAAAGCGAACGATGTCACCTTCGACTTCCAGCAGTACACCATTAAAAAAATACCGCACATCCTGCTGTGCCATGGCGAAACTTGTACGCTGTAATAACCGGTCAACCTCACTCACGGCGAGCTCAATTGATACTTCAGATTGACCAACTGAAATATCAGGGAATTCAGCGACAGGCAGTGTTGCCAAATGAGAGCTGAATCGACCGCTTTCCAGCGCCAACCTGTTACCTTCGAGGGTTGCCTGCAGGTCTGCGCCTTCCGGTATGCTCCGACAGATGTCCAGAAACTTCCTGGCGGGTACGGTAATCTCTCCTGCGTCTTTGGTGTCAACGTCCGGTATCTGAACCGTCAACTCTACTTCCTGATCGGAACCCACAATCGTGAGCACGCCTTCCTCCAGGGTTAGCATCACATTGGATAATATTGGCACTGTCTGTCGACGTTCCACCACACCACAAGCTAGTTGCAGCGGTTCCAGCAGCTTTTCCCGGCTTATTGTAAATTTCATCTGGCGAATTCCTGCGGTTCTAACAGAATCAATCGAATACCCGGTTGGTCGCTACGAAACGCCAACGGTACAAACACGATCAGGAGGTCAGCAACCTCAGAAGATTGTTGTAATCTTCCCGAATTTCTCGAAGACTTTCTCGCAGCTCTTCGATCTTCCGACAGGCATGTAACACGGTTGTATGATCTCTCCCGCCGAAGGCTTCACCAATCTCGGGAAGACTGTGATTAGTCAACTCTTTTGCGAGAGCCATAGCGACTTGCCGCGGCCGTGCGATTGATCTGGTGCGTCGCTTCGAGTTCAAATCACTCACGCGAATCTTATAATAATCAGCAACCGTTTTCTGAATATTTTCGAATCCGATTTGCCTGTCCTGTATGGCAATCACATCCCTTAGAGATTCCATCACCTGCTCAATACTGATGGGCCGATCAGTAAATTTAGCATTGGCAATCACTCGCTTGAGCGCCCCTTCTAGTTCTCTCACATTCGAACGAATGCG
>CBDUKY010000455.1:0-2891 GCA_965367925.1 uncultured Pseudomonadales bacterium
TGTCTCTGGCCGTAAACAAGTCTTGTCGTCACAAGCCTGCAACGTCAGACAAATATCATGTCGCATAGCAGCATCAAAGCTAAAGTTAATTTCAACTTCACCACTGTAAACATCTAGCTCACCGGTTTGAAAACCAGCAATCATCTTCTCACCTGTTGGATAATCTACCTGACTTACACCTGAGACTGCCGTGGCAATCAAGCCCTCCGCTGGATTGTTACTATTGATATGCCAGCCTTGATTCATGGTGATCACCAGGGTCGCTCCAGTCGCCGTACGATTTTCTATCCGAACATGGATTCGCCCCTTAGCGGCGGCCTGATGTAGGTCTCTCGAACCGTTAAAATATCGATTGATGGCAAGCAGCATAAAACTAAATGCCGAGGGTGATGCAGTTAACAAACCAGAAAACCCGGCCAGGGTCTTGTTAATGCGTAAGGCTAAGTCCGGATTGTCAGTCACCTCATTACCTAGCACCATTGCCATCAAGGCAACGGAGTTACCGGAAGGCATGGCACCATCCATCGGACTCTTGGGTCGTGTAATCATTGGCCCCTGATTTTCTGCGAGACTAAAGAAAAATCCACCTTCAGCTTCATCCCAGAATCGCTCATACATATCGCTCAACAGCTGTTCACCGCGAGCCAGCCACTTCTGGGAACCATTCTGGGACCTTTTCACAAGATAGAAACCAAGTACGGCTTCTGCAAGGTAGGCATAGTCTTCAAGATTGCCTGGAATTGAAACCTCGTCACCAAGCGCGACGCGCCAGAGCATCTGATCCGTGTAATGGTGTTCCCAGATACGCTCAAGGGCGCGTTCCGCAGCGGCGAGATATGATGGCTCGGACAACTCTACCCCGGCTCGAACCAACGCCGTGATCAGCATGCCATTCCAGGCAGTGATCAGCTTTTCATCTCGGAGCGGATGCACACGCTGTTCTCGCACCTCATAGAGGGTTTGATGTATCGCTGCTAACCGGGTCTCGAGGGTTTCAATTTCAATCCCATGTTGCCCGGCAAATGCCTCCAGAGAATCAGATAGATTCAAGATATTGCTACCTTCAAAATTGCCTGACTCACTGACCCCGTAAATATCTAACACTAGCTGA
This sequence comes from uncultured Pseudomonadales bacterium, assembly GCA_965367925.1. Classification (GTDB taxonomy): domain Bacteria; phylum Pseudomonadota; class Gammaproteobacteria; order Pseudomonadales; family Azotimanducaceae; genus JAHRVQ01. The sequence continues at coordinate 1,112 of CBDUKY010000455.1, forward strand.
AAATCCTGATCATTCAGGACCTCCGCTAGCTCTGCTGGTTGCCAGACAAAAAACTTGCCTTCCACCCCTTCGGAATCAGCATCTGTGGCTGAATAAAATCTGCCATCTGCAGATGTCATATCCCGCAATACATAACCGATAGTCTGCCGCACGACCCGCTCGTAGGCTTTAGACGCCGTCACCAGACTAGCCCGACTGTACAAACGGATCAGTTGCGCCTGGTTATAAAGCATCTTTTCAAAGTGAGGTACGAGCCAGATAGCATCGACGGTATAGCGATGAAACCCGCCAGCTATCTGATCATAAATACCACCCTGGTACATCTTGTCCAGCGTCAGGGTTGCAGCCTCGCCGGTTTCCGGCAGGTGTTCCCGTTCAAACTGGTCTAGCATGAGGGCAAGTTGTGATTCATTTGGAAACTTGGGTGCACCACCAAAGCCGCCATTTGCTTCATCAAGTCTATCTAGCAGTTCTTTCGCAGCCTTGCCTGCAATATCAGGGTCAAGATGCTGGGCTTCCGATTTCGCCGCGGTAAACTTTGCAATTGAATCCGCTATCTGATCCGCTTGCTTCATGACATCCTCATGCCGGTTGTGCCAGATGTCATTTATTTGTGCTAGCAGATTGGTAAAGCCTTCAGGAGGGAAGTAGGTACCGGCAAAGAATGGCTTGCCTTCATGGGTGATAAAGCTCGACATTGGCCAACCACCCTGCCCTGAAATCAGTTGCACCCCTGTCATATAGATATCATCTAGATCCGGACGCTGTTCACGATCGAGTTTTATGGAGACAAAATGCTCATTGAGATATGCGGCAATGGCTTCATTGTCAAAGCTCTCATGCTCCATGACGTGACACCAGTGGCAAGTGGAATAACCAATAGACAAGAAGATGGGTTTGTTTTCGAGGCGAGATTTCTCAAAAGCCTCATCACCCCAGGGAAACCAGTCCACTGGATTATGAGCATGCTGGTTTAAATAGGGTGAGCTTTCATGGATCAGGCGATTGGTATATCTAGGTTCGCCATTTTCGTCGAGCAGGGTTGTGCGCACTTAAGGCCTCAGGGGGTTTTGGCAACAGTGTATATGATACCAGTTGCCCCCTGTCTCGTGCGCTAGTTAGCAATCATGGAATTTTATCCAGTGCGCGCAAAACAATATCCGGGGTGAGAATTTGCGGCAGTATCACTGGCTCTTCTCCTGGTACATAGAGGGCGTACAAAGGCACGCCATTTCGACCAAACTCCGCAAGCTTCTTCGTAATCAATGGGTCCTCATTGGTCCAGTCACCCTTTAGATAGTGGACCTGCTTTTGTTTAAAGGCGCTGACAACATCATCGCTGGATAGTGCGACGACTTCATTCACCTTGCAGGTAATACACCAGGCGGCCGTGAAATTCAGAAATACTGGCCCGGTCGAACGTAAGGCTTCAAGCCTCGCTTCTGTATAGGGTTCGCTATCAAAGGCATCAACAGTACGAATTGCGCCAGCACTACTTTCGCCTGCTGTGATTGTTGGCATTGCTGCTGAACCAAGTTGTGTCGGACTGTAAAGTGCAAAGCCAATGGAGATCAGGGCAAAAAGCTGCAGTATCAGGCGCCCGGCAGGATTAACCGGCAGATGTCTGAACAGCCAGATGGCAAACACGATAGCAACAGCGCCGGCTCCAATTGCCACCACGCCATTTGCACCGACCTGCAGGCTCAGTACCCAGAGTAGCCAGACAGCTGAGGCATAGAGCGGGAATGCTAATAACTCCTTGAAACGTTCCATCCAGGGA
>CBDUKY010000456.1:0-2876 GCA_965367925.1 uncultured Pseudomonadales bacterium
CCGGGGAGTGTTCGAACCTTAAGTTTGGCGGTTTGCAGATGTACATTGGTAACTGCATGCATATTCAAGGCTATGAGAAACGCCGGGATAAATACAAGCATCTGTTGGGCAAGGGTATCTCGACCCGTCAGTTGCTCGAAGACAATGGAATTGCAGTACCAGTCTTTACAGGTGGCGGCACAGGCACTTATGACATAGAACAGGAAATCAATGCCCTGACTGATCTTCAGGCTGGCTCATATGCCTTTATGGATGTGGAATACCGGGATATTGGCGGTAAGGACAATCCAGAGGTCTTCGCAGACTTTCAACCCTCACTATTTGTGTTAGCGACCGCCATCAGTAAGCCTCAGGATCGTCTTATTACCATGGATGCAGGCATTAAATGTCTTGCCACAGACACCGGCTATCCCGAATTCAGAGATATCGAAGGCACTGTCTATCACTTCGGCGGTGATGAACACGGTATTGTGCAACTAAATAATCCGTCCAGGGAAATTAAACTCGGTGATAAGCTTGCTGTTATCACGCCACACTGTGATCCAACCGTGAATCTATTCGACTATTTCTATCCCTATCGCAATGGTGTGGTTGAGGAAATCTGGCCTGTTAGTGCCAGGGGCCGTAGTCAATGACGGAGGCGCCCTGGTTTGAGGACTTCAAGGTAGGTGATGACTTTAGTGATGTACCTGCCGTTACAGTGACAGAAGGCTATACGGCGATACATCAAGCAATTACAGGTGACAGGCTTCGACTACCGCTTGATCATCAGTTGTCTAACCAGGTTACAGGGGTTAATGCTGCACTGGTTAATCCGTCCCTTGTTTGTAATCTAGCCATTGGCCAAACCACAATTCCTTCTCAGCGGGTGATGGGCAATCTGTTCTATCGCGGCTTACTTTTTCGCCAGCCAGTCCATGTTGGTGACACCTTGCGAACCACAACCCGTGTGGTGGCTTTGAAGCAAAACAAACCGAAACCAGGTCGTGCGGCAAGCGGCATGGTCGCACTAGAAATGCACGTTAGAAATCAGCGGGATGAAACCGTCATATTGTTCTGGCGTTGCCCAATGATTCCATGCAAAAACCCTGAAGCTATTACCGATCATGCTGATGACTTCTCTATCATGCCAGAGGTGATTTCGGATGATGAGCTTGTTGCCTCAGTACCAAAATGGCGCTACGAGGCTTTTCGTGCCCAGTGCCCGGGCATTCATTTTGAAAATCTACAGACAGGCCAGGAAATTGATGTGGAAGCGAGAGATACAGTAACCCTCGCGCCTGAGTTAGTTCGTCTGACCTTGAATATGGCAATGACCCATACAGACGCAACCCGCAGTGTTTATGGAAAACGGCTCGTATATGGTGGTCATACAATTTCAATTGCTGCGGCACAATTATCGAGAGCTATCCCCAATCTGCTAACGATCCTTGGCTGGTTTAAGTGTGATCACACGGCGCCAGTATTTGAGGAAGATATTTTAAGGTCCAGAGTGATCGTCGAAAGGAAACTAAAAGCATCAGACGCAGGTATTGTTATCTTATCTGTTCAGACATTTGCATTTCGTGCTACTGACGAGCTTGCTGAAGGAGATCATGACACGACCAATGGAGATGCATGGATTAAGGTTTTGGATTGGCAATTAGCAGCGCTCATGGCCTAGTGGCATCAAGAGAGGTGTAGGGAATCGTTATGAATGGCATTTTATCAGGCATGCGCATTGTCGAGGGTTCGGCGTTTATCGCTGCACCCTTAGGTGGCATGACGCTGGCACAACTGGGTGCTGACGTTATTCGCTTTGATCCAATTGGTGGAGGGCTGGATTATCGACGCTGGCCAGTGAATAAGGCTGGCAATAGTTTGTTCTGGCATGGCATGAATAAAGGCAAGCGCTCCATTCAAATTGATATCCGTAAGCCAGAAGGCCAGGCAATTGTGAGCCAGCTATTGGAAGCGCCCGGTGAAGACAAGGGTATGTTCCTCACCAATTTCCCTGCCAGAGGCTGGCTTGCCTATGATGAACTTAAAAAGGCCAGGCAAGATCTCGTTTATGTCAATGTACTTGGGGATAGGCGAGGCGGCTCAGCGGTTGATTACACGGTTAACTGTGCCGTTGGATTTACCAATGCCACAGGTATGCCGCTGGATGATCATCCAACGAACTATCTACTTCCCGCCTGGGATAATATCACTGGTCAAATGGCGGCTGTCGCCATGTTGGCGGCGGAACGTCATCGTCGCCGGACCGGGGAAGGGCAGTATGTGAAGCTTGCTCTAAAAGATGTTGCACTTGCGACCGCAGGTAATCTTGGCAATATCGCCGAGGTTATGGTCAATGATGTTGATCGCGAGCGGTATGGCAACTATCTTTATGGTGGCTTCGGCCGTGACTTTGTTACCCGGGATGGTCGGCGCTTTATGCTTGTTGGGCTAACCTTGAGGCAGTGGCGAGGTATAGTAAAAGCCTGTGGGATTGAGACCCAGGTTGCCGAGCTCGCTGATAGGGTGCAACTTAATTTTGACCTTGAAGGGGACAGATTTAAAGCCCGTGAATCACTGGCGGCACTGGTTGAACATTGGTTCAGTAGCCATGATGCAACTGAGGTTGAAAAGGCCCTTAACGAAAATAGTGTCTGCTATGGTCCATATCAGACATTTCGCCAGATGGTGGAACAGGATGAAGATTGTTCAACCGCTAACCCGCTATTCGCGCTGCTAGACCAACCAGATGTAGGGGAGTATCTAGTACCTGGTTCGCCAATTAACTTCACCAGATCCGGTAATCTACCACCACTTAAAGCCCCAACCCTTGGGCAACATACTGATCAAATACTGGCGGAGGATCTGGGACTACCCGATCACGAAATTGGCCGGCT
>CBDUKY010000457.1:0-2875 GCA_965367925.1 uncultured Pseudomonadales bacterium
CAGATAAAACCAATCTACTTGATAAGCTTCGCAATATCGTTGCTCAGAACAAAAAGTTGGAGAAAGAAATCTCTCAACTGAATATGAAGCTTGCCAGTGGTGGTAGCCGTGATCTTGCTGACTCGGCGATTGAGATTGCCGGTATCCGTGCAGTAGTCCAGCAGTTGGATGGCGGTGACCCGAAACAAATGCCCGCTGCATTGGATCGGGTGAAAAATAAATTGCAATCTGGTGTGGTGGTATTAGCAGCCGTTTCCGATGGTAAGGTTTCATTGATCGCCGGGGTCACAGACGATCTGACGGACCGTATCAACGCCGGTAAGCTTGTGAACCATGTAGCATCACAGGTAGGCGGAAAAGGCGGTGGCAGGGCTGATATGGCCCGTGCTGGCGGAACTGATGCGGATGCCTTGCCCGGCGCCCTGGCATCTGTACCGGATTATCTGGCCGAATTGCTAAATGCGAGCTAATACCGTGTTTTCTCGGATTAAAAGCAACTTCACTGTTTAAATCAGGCGGCTTTTGCTGTTTAATACGCCGCCTTCAAATTCTGACTTTTCCGATTCCATGCCGACAGTCGTACAAAAATACGGTGGCACTTCTGTAGCCTCGATTGAACATATTGAAAATGTTGCCAAACGGGTCATTGCTACCCGCGCCACCGGTACTGGTGTTGTGGTTGTGGTTTCTGCAATGGGGCATGAGACGGATCGATTAGACGATCTTGCCCAGCAAGTTATCACTGGTAACCCGGATGCCAAACGTGAAATAGACGTTTTGCTTTCTACTGGTGAACAGGTCACAACAGCATTGCTTGCAATGACGCTAATGAAACTTGGCTGTCCAGCAAAAAGCTATACAGGTGGTCAGATCAAAATATTGACTGATTCTGCCCATACCAAAGCTAGAATTCTTGATATTGACATTGAACGGCTGCAAAAGGATCTGGCTAATGGCTGCGTTGCTGTTGTTGCAGGATTTCAAGGTGTCGATGAGCAAGGTGATATCACAACCCTTGGTCGGGGCGGATCAGATACAACCGCAGTCGCACTGGCGACAGTCTTAAAGGCGGATGAGTGTCAAATTTACACAGATGTTGCTGGTGTATTTACAACTGACCCACGGGTTGTACCAGAGGCGCGTTGTCTCACCCATATAACCTTTGAGGAAATGCTTGAATTATCGAGTCTTGGCTCAAAGGTGCTGCATACCAGAGCCGTCGAATTTGCCAGCAAATATCAAATACCTATTCGTGTGCTTTCCTCCTTCTCTGATGGACAAGGCACCTTGATAACCAGTGAGGATCGAACAGATATGGAACAACCTATCATTTCTGGAATTGCAGCCACTAGCGACGAGGCCAAGTTGACTGTGCTCGGCGTGAAGGATATTCCAGGTATTGCCTCCAGGATTCTCGGTCCCATAAGCGATGCGAATATAGAAGTTGATATGATCGTTCAGAACGTGTCGGCTGATATGAGTACAGATTTCACCTTCACTGTCCGCCGTGAAGATTATGATCGAGCAATGAAAATCCTTCAGGCGGTTGTTAAGGAGATTGATGCAAGGGAAGTATCCGGTGACAACAGAATCGCCAAGCTATCTCTTGTTGGTGTTGGTATGCGCTCTCACGCGGGTGTTGCCAGCCAGATGTTTAGGGTCCTGTCAGAAGAATCAATCAACATCCAGATGATTTCTACCTCAGAAATCAAGATTTCGGTAGTGATTGATGAAAAGTATCTTGAGCTTGCGGTTCGTATACTACACGCCGCATTTGAGCTTGAGACTGAGTAATGAAACCACAAACCCACTTATCACGGTCTGATTAGTGGAGCCCCATTCACGTTGCGTGTAACGGGGTTCATTTGAATCACGTGTGGTTACATGAAACTAAATGCGATGTTTCGTACCTAATAGGACGGACATTGACTAAACCAGGAGAAGCAAATGTTAATTTTGACTCGCCGCGTAGGCGAAACCCTGATGATCGGTGATGACGTATCTGTCACTGTATTAGGTGTAAAGGGTAATCAAATCAGAATTGGTGTCGATGCGCCCAAAGATGTCGCTGTTCACCGTGAAGAGATATATCAACGCATCGCTGACGAAACATCGGTACAAAAAAATGGCACCACTGATTAATCGTTAGTAAAGCGTCCTACCCCACATAAGTAACCTGCCTCAATAAGTTAAAATAACCTCGCTGGAACTCTACCTCGTCATAATAACCCTTGGCGAGCAGCAACTCGTGTAGCTTTCTTAGTCTATAAATAGGCACCGAAGCTAACATATGGTGCTCCATATGATAGTTGACGCAGTGGGGTGCAATAAAAAAACGCTCAAGTGGGTTGATGTAAAGGGTCCGTGTGTTTTTCCTCGGATCAAGATCAAAGTTGTCTGGTACACCTGCATGTTCTGCAATCTGACGGATGCGAACGACGAGCATGTGGGTGGTTGTAAATGCAAGCACCCAAACAGCGAATAGCCAGGCAACATTAAAGGCGAGCATTATCGCTAACATCAATAGGTTGACGCCGACACTACGAACTAGATAGGTGCGATTTTGCGCATCCATGGTGCTGAGTCTTGTCAGGCCTCTATAGATGGACTTAAGTCGTCTCCAACCAACCTGGCCTGTCAGGTCCCGGGTGACTTTTCGCTTCAAGCTAGTGTGATTGATCGGATAGTGACGATAGTTGTTCAGGTCCGGGTCTTCTTCTGTACCAGCTTCCTTGTGGTGCTTGAGATGTACCTTCATGTAGGTCTCTTTATTGCTGAACACCCAGTACCCCGAAAGCCAGGTTCCGGCAAGTTCGTTTAGCCAGGGAGACTTAAACAAGGTGCGATGGCCTGCTTCATGAACAATGACACCCAG
>CBDUKY010000458.1:0-2862 GCA_965367925.1 uncultured Pseudomonadales bacterium
ATGGAATGGCATGCGGGTGAGAAGCTAAGCGCACCTACCTTTGAAGAATGGAAAGCCGCGGTAGAAATGCTTGGCATTCCATCAGGCAAACCAGAGGCTTTTTTCTGGCAAGCCTGGGGTGCTGACTATGTTGCCGACGAATCTTTTCGGCGCTCAATCTGGGATGAAGTATGTGCCACGGCGGACAGATATAACAATCCAGGCGGCTTCACAGCCTTTATTGGTTATGAATGGACACCAGCCGGTTCAGACCCACGTGCACCGAACCTTCACCGTAACGTCATCTTTGAAGGGGACAAAAGCAAAGCCTGTCAGGTACTACCATTTTCTGTCCAGGACAGCGCCAACGTGGAAGACCTGTGGGACTATATGGAAAACTACGAAAAGAAAACCGGCGACCAGGTATTGGCCATTCCTCACAACGGCAATCGAAGCGAGGGCATGATGTTTTCCCCTTTAGACTATGATCGAAAGCCACTTGACCTGGACTATCTACGCACCCGCCAGCGCTGGGAACCACTGCTGGAAGTTACACAAATTAAAGGTACAGGTGAAACTCACCCACTACTCTCACCAACCGATGAGTTTGCAGACTTTGAGATCTGGCTTCCCTGGCTGAAGAACACAGTTGAGAAGGCACAATATGAATACGCACGGTCTGCACTCAAGCTTGGACTCCAGTACCAGTCAGATTTTGGTGCCAATCCCTTTAAATTCGGTATGATCGGTAGCACTGATTCCCACACGGGTCTCACCGCTATTGAAGAAGATAACTTTACCGGTAACTATCCATTAATCGAACCAAGTAAGCATCGCGCAAGCGGTGCGGCATTCTTCTCAGCCTCTGGGCTCGCTGCTGTGTGGGCAAAAGAAAACACCAGATCCTCTATCTTCGCAGCCATGAAACGTCGGGAAGTATTTGCCACGACTGGTACTCGTATCACCCTTCGATTCTTTGGTGGCTGGGACTTTTCCGAAGACGACATACTACGAAGTGATTATGTTGATCGAGGTTACGAGAAAGGTGTACCAATGGGTGGTGACTTAACCGCAGCCCCTTCAGGCAAGGCACCCTCCTTTATGATTCATGCTGCACGGGACCCATTTGCAGCAAACCTGGACCGCATACAGGTCATCAAAGGTTGGCGAGACAAAAAAGGAGACACCCACGAGAAGATCTATAACATTGCCCTTTCAGATGGACGTCAGATAGCCAGAGATGGCAGCGTACCGCCGGTTGGCAATACAGTTAATATCAAGGATGCTAGTTTCAAAAATACAATTGGTGAACCTGAGCTTGGTATTGTATGGACTGATCCTGATTTCGATCCCGAGGAACTCGCCTTTTACTATGTTCGCGTACTTGAAATCCCGACGCCACGATGGACAGCTTATGATGCGAAATTTTACGGATTGACTGACCTGCCTAAAAACACCGCGATGATTGTCCAGGAGAGAGCTTTTAGTTCTCCAATCTGGTACTCACCCTGATAGCTTAAATCCCACGGGGCGGCGATGCCGTCCCGGCCTTAGGCCACAAATCCCACAACGCGATCAAGAAACCAACATCCCGCAATAATACCAACCAGATAACCCGCCGAGCGCGACAATAGCGCCTCCTTCACTGCCAGCTTTACCGTCAATTGATTCAGTATTGTCAACACACCGACGCAGCCCAGGATAAAAGCAACTTGCCCCAGTTCGACACCGAGATTGAAACCAATTAACCCCACGAGCAACTCGTCTTCCGGTAACCCTATCTCACCTAAGACCGCAGCAAATCCTAAACCGTGTAACAATCCAAACAACATTGATACGGCTAACGGAAAGCGCCAGGTCAAGGTGTCGTCTTTCCCTCTGACAACTTCTGCTGCAAGGAAAACGACACTAAGCGCAATAACAGCTTCAATCCAGGGTATCGGCAACCTAACGACCTCTAGTGTTGCAAGGGCGAGCGTCACGGAATGGGCCACAGTAAAACCTGTTACAGTTAACAGAATTCGTGGCAAGGAACCTGCAATCCATACCAGACAAACTAGAAAAAGCAGGTGATCAAACCCGATCCAGATGTGTTCGACACCAAGCCGAATATATTCAACAAGCGTACGATCATCTTCATCCGCTACCGGTAATCGCCAGGTGAATTGCCCTGGGCCCAGGGTTAGGAGTCGCGTGTTACCACCCCCTGTGGTCCAGCGAACCACACCCGGCAGGGAGGCTGGCGCCATTGGATATTGCAAACGCAATGTTGCGCCATCCAGTGGCTCGCTACACTGCAGAGCACTTCTTAGCCTGACACCACTCTCAGACTGGTTTGATTGGCAGCTTTCGGGAAAAACAAGCGTTGGCCTATTATAAGGATTTACCTGTGGCGGCAACGTTATTCGTGATTGCACCATACCCTCTGAATCAGAGAGTATCTCGATAACCAGTGGCCTTAGATCATCAGCACCAACTTGACATGCCACTAACAGGAACCCTAGTAAAAACGTTAGTTTTTTCACGTACCAGCCTTGAATTCCCCAAGCTCGGAATCCAATTCAACCTTATATTGCCCGAGCGCACGTTCATATTCTTGCTGCCTGAGCATTTGCAATTTGGCCTGTATCAGATCTGCTTTGACGCTTTTTTTTACTTCCCGCAATTGCGGCAAATAAGCTGACGTATGATCACGAACATAAACTAGATGTAAGCCATAACTGGATGCGATGGGACCTTGCCAGCTGTTTGAAACCTCCAACTGGAATACTTCACTGGCAAACGCCTCACCAAAATGCGCTGCAATCTCATCAGAATCACGGGTAACGTAGTTACGGTGATATAAAAAGCGTTCACCCAGCGGACCATGATTATTGAAATCGA
>CBDUKY010000459.1:0-2857 GCA_965367925.1 uncultured Pseudomonadales bacterium
CCGAACAGGTGCCCCAGTGTGGTTATTGTCAGTCAGGGCAAATCATGTCCGCGGTTGCCTTGCTAGAAACAAATCCAAACCCGACCGACGAAGATATCAACCAGGCCATGTCAGGTAATGTTTGTCGTTGTGGTATGTATACGCGAATTCGCAAAGCCATCCGCCGGGTAGCTGATGGTGATCTCGGTGAAGCCGCTGTAGCCGGCGTACAAATGTACGACCCGAAGGCGACGGAGGTGCAACATGGGTAAGTGGACTCGACGCGGATTTATTACCGCAGGTGTTGTTGGTGGCGCGGCATTAGTCGTTGGCGTTGTCATTCGCCCCGGCAATCAAAATAGCAAGCTCGCACCCCTGGTCACGAAAGGTGATGAATCTCTGATCAATACCTGGGTCAAGATTGATGCGGACAATGTCGTCACAGCCATCGTGCCTCACTCTGAAATGGGGCAGGGTGCGCAGACTGTCTTAACCCAGATGTTAGCAGATGAGCTGGATGCCGATTGGAATCAGGTTCGATTTATGGAAGCCCCCGCGGAAGATGGTTATGCCAACTATCCAATGGGCAAGGGCTATATCCTCGGTGATATGGACGTGCCTGATATCCTGGAAGGCTCAGTTGATGGCCTATTCCAGCAGGTGGCTAACGCCATGCATCTGCAGATTACTGGTGGTAGTGCCAGTATTCGTACAACCGGTGTTTACGGCATGCGGATTGCCGGTGCAGCAGCAAAACAAATGTTATTTGAAGCAGCAGCTGAAAGCTGGTCAGTCCCCATAGGTGAACTGTCAGCAGCCAATAGCATGATCATTCATCAAAAATCTAATAAGCAAGCACCTTTCTCTGAGTTCGCAGCGCTTGCTGGTACGAAAACACCGTCACCAACACCGAAGCTGAAAACCCCAGAAGAATTCAACATCATGGGTAAGAGCAAGCCACGGCATGATATTCCTGCCAAGGTTGATGGCTCTGCCATGTTTGGTATTGATGCGGTTGTGGATGGTATGAAATACGCCACCATCAATGCAGCACCTGTTTTTGGCGCAACAGTAAAATCCTTTGATGCAAGTAAGGCAAAACAGATGCCGGGTGTTGTTGATGTGGTGAATCTGGATGATGCCATCGCTGTGGTTGCAGATGGTTATTGGCAAGCTAAGCAGGCACTCGCCACAGTTGACATCAAGTGGGCGTCAGCAGGTAAAGAAGCTGTAGATTCTGCGACGCTGTTTAGTCAATTTCAATCTGACATTAAATCAGCCGTTGCCAATGGTGACGTGAAAATGGACGTTGCCACGGGAGACAGTTCAGTATTTGAAAATGCAGCGAGGGTTATTGAGCGGGAGTACCGCGTGCCTTATCTAGCGCACGCTTGTATGGAACCCATGAATGCACTTGCACGATTTGAAAATGGCCATTGCGAGGTGTGGACTGGTACCCAGAACCCACTAGGTTTTAAACATCAAATTGCTGAAGCAATGGAGATGGATGCAGACAAGGTCACCTTAAATAACTTCTATATGGGTGGCGGTTTCGGTCGTCGTGCAACCCCTGATGCGGCGATCCAGGCTGCTAAGATTGCCAGAGCCGTTAACCAACCCGTGAAGCTTATTTGGTCCAGAGAAGAAGATATTCAGCATGATCACTATCGACCTGCCGTTGTCTCCCGATTCCGTGCTGCCTTTGATGAGCAGGGTAAAACCCTTGGCTGGGAAAATCAGTATGTGGATAAGCATGAGCCTGCAGAAGCGCCTTTAATTCCTTATGGGATCGAAACTAAACAAATTGGCGCTGTTGATAGTCCGACCCATGTGCCATTTGGCCCATGGCGGAGTGTTGACCATTCCCAGCATGGTTTCTTTACCGAATCCTTTGCCGATGAGCTCGCCTATGAAGCAAAACAAGATCCCTACCAGTACCGACGCAATCTGCTAAAGGACCAACCACGGCATCTTGCTGTGCTTGATCTGGTTGCGACAAAAGCCGGTTGGGATAAACCCCTTGGAAAAGGTCGTGGACGTGGTATTGCCCTGCAACAGTCATTTGGTTCTATTGTTGCTGAGGTCGTCGAGGTAAGTGTTATTGATGGCAAGGTAAATGTCGACAAGGTCACCATTGCAGTAGATGCTGGCTTCGCGGTCTCACCAGATGGTCTAACAGCCCAGATGGAGTCAGGGGTTATCTACGGACTAACCGCTGCCTTGTATGGCGAAATATCCATTGAAAAGGGCAGAGTGGTTCAAGGTAATTTCGACACCTATCCAGTGGTACGCATGGATGATGCACCGGAAATTGAAACCCATATCATCAACAGCTATGAAGCCTGGGGCGGTGCAGGTGAACCTGGTACACCTGGGATTGCGCCAGCACTGGCGAATGCGATCTATGCTGCAACAGGTACCCGGATTCGCGAGCTACCTGTGAGTAAATATGATCTCAATGTTGATTTTGTTGAGGAAAATGAAGTCACTGGCTAGTATCTAGTTGCTAGTCAGGCGAACCCTCGCGGGCTAATGCTCGCGGGGGTTTTTGTTTTTTAAGGGGGTTGGTTTTAAGAAGGGAAGCAGATGTTACTTTCAGCGCAGATAGATAAAAGCAAAGCACTAATGATGCAGGGTCAAAGTATTCCCTGGCTGCTTGATCAGTGGGTGCAGCGATCTCCTGACAAAACCTTTCTTGTCTGGGAGCCATTTTCTGGTGAACCAACATCCTATAGCTTTCAGCGTTTGCAGCAGGAGACAAGGCAAATTGCCGGCTCGCTATATGAGAAGGGTGTGCGGCCCGGCGACTTCGTTATCATCCATATGGAGAACAGCCCTGAATTTATCCTCAGTTGGTTTGCTTGTGCGGCGCTAGGTG
>CBDUKY010000460.1:0-2842 GCA_965367925.1 uncultured Pseudomonadales bacterium
GAAAACCTTGTTTGACCCTTTAACAAGTAAGGTATCACCAGGCTTTAATTGTTGCCGGCAAAGTCGCTCAAGATCAATCTGACCCGCATTGTCGTAGTGACCCCAGTTACCAGGGCATTTTTTAAAGCCCTCGCCTACGGTGATTACGCCATCGAGATGCTTAAACTTTGCTGCCATTTCCTGGTGCATCAGCAGAGATTCGTCACCTAGCTCTAACATCTCGCCGAGTATCGCAATACGCCGCCCAGACGAGCGACCAAGGGCATCAATGGCAAACCCCATACTGGCAGGATTTGCATTGTAACTATCATCCAGTACGCGAAGCTTACCAACCCTGATCTCGTTACCTCGACCAGCGGGTAGTCTCAGATTGCCGAAGGCTTCGGCAGTTCGCGTTAAATCAACCGCGAGGGCATCGAGAATGGCCACTACTGCCAGGGAAGTGAGCGCCTTGTGTTCACCCGCACTATCCAATTTGTAGGCAAGTTTTTTACCTTTCACGTCAGCATGCACCAGGGTTGTATCTTCAGCTAAAACAATGTCTGCAGAAATATCCGCACGTGGATCAAAACCGAACGTCACTATCTGATCAGCGTTGACGCCACTTACATCTAAGCCATAAGGCGCAATCAGCACCCCGCCTGCTACTAACCCCTCGCAAATGGATAGCTTTTCCTGACGCAGGGTTTCAATAGATTCAAAATTGCCAATATGGGCTGGCAATACATTTAAAACTAGTGCGATATGGGGACTAACTAACTTACTAAGCGGCGATATTTCACCCGGGTGATTAGTGCCTATTTCAAAAATACCAATGTCTGTATCTCGTGGCATTCTTGCCAGACTTAAGGGCACACCCCAGTGATTATTGAGACTACCTATAGATCCATGACACTGCTGATCAATTGCGTGAAGCAGATCTAGTAACCAGGATTTTGCTGTGGTTTTTCCTGAGCTACCAGTGATAGCAACTCGTCTTGCTGCGCCACGGGTTGCAGCAGTCCGTCCCAGTTGCCATAAACCATCAAGGGTATCTTTGACCACAAGATGGACAGCTGAATCAGGTTCCGCTCCGATCTCTTCAAGGCCTGTTCGACTTACCAGCGCCCCCACAGCGCCATTTTCCCTCGCCAGGTTCAAAAACTCGTGGCCATCACGCGCGTTTACATCACCGCCGTGAAACCTTGGTCCAGGATCTCCCGCCAGCGCGATAAAAAGATCACCAGGGCTAGTCGTTCGGGAATCAATGCTAATACCCTTTACGTTCGGACCTTGTCCGATTGGAATATCTAACGCTTCTTGTAGTTCTTGCCAGCGCCATAACGGCATAGTTTTAGGGCCTTTTAGCAGCAATATCAGTGCTGATTAATTGGTGAATCATTTGATAAGCATCTTCTTCACTTTGATAATAGCGAGAGCGCAGCTTCTCGATGACGTAGCCATGTTGTTCATAGAATGCGATAGCTGAAGCATTGTTACTGCGTACTTCCAGGGAAATATGATCGAGCCCCGCCACCGCTGCCGATTGTTCTAACCAGATTAACAGGTCGTGTCCAAGCCCCAATCTGCGCGCCTCGGGCTTTACCGCCAGCAGACTGAGATGACCATGGACATCTAAAAATTCCATGGCAGCAAAGCCGAGCACTTCTGTATCTGATCTGGCAACAATGACCACGCAATCAGCGGCATTAATCAGGGCCAGGATGCGCGAGGGCTTCCAGCGCCAACGCAAACCATATTCGATCAATCGACGGGACATGTCTGCCAGTTCAATACAATCTGAGGATCGAGCAAGTTCTATTTTCATTTCTATCAGAGGTTAACTAACCATAGGCTTAACTTGTGACTTCAATGGCTTCTGCTTGTTCCCGCAGCAGGTATTTTTGAACCTTACCGGTAGAAGTCTTTTGAAGAGGGCCGAAGACAATTGTCCTCGGCACCTTATAACCAGCCAGTTGCTCTCGACAATGGGCAATCACCTCATCGGCGGTCAAGGTCTGGTCAGGCTTCACTGTTACAAATGCGCAGGGATGTTCACCCCATTTGGGGTCTGTTTTGGCAACCACTGCAGCTTCGAGAATCTTTGGGTGCTTAAACAGTGCATCTTCAATCTCAATACTCGAAATATTTTCTCCGCCGCTGATAATAATATCTTTGGACCGGTCTTTTATCTGGATGTATCCATCTGGATGACATACCGCTAGATCCCCTGAATGGAACCAACCACCTGAAAATGCTGCTTCTGTGGTTGCTGGATTCTTAAGGTAACCTTTCATAACAATATTACCCCGCATAAAGACCTCGCCCTGGGTTACTCCATCCCAGGGAACAGGTTCCAGGGTTTCGGGGTCAGCAACCATCATCGCGCCTGCTAACATGGACACAATGCCTTGCCGCGCCTTTAGTGCTGCACGCTGTTCATCATCAAGATCATTCCATTCCTCGCGCCAGGCAGAAACGATCATTGGCCCATAAGTTTCAGTCAGGCCATAGACCTGGGTTACGGAGAAACCTAATGCTTCCATACCCTGTATTACTGCTGCTGGTGGCGCGGCGCCAGCGGTCATCACATTCACTTTTTGTTCGATACCCTGCTGCATTTCAGCGGGTGCATTTAGCAGTGTATTTAATACAACTGGCGCACCACAAAAATGCGTAACACGATTACGCTTTATCGACTCGAACACTGCGGCTTCACGAACATGACGTAGACAAATAGTGGTACCTACTGCCGTCGCCAGGGTCCAGGGAAAACACCAGCCGTTGCAATGAAACATCGGTAGAGTCCAGAGATAACGAGGGTGTAAACCCATTTCCCAGGTCAGGGCATTGTTGGCAGCAT
>CBDUKY010000461.1:0-2839 GCA_965367925.1 uncultured Pseudomonadales bacterium
TGCAAGAAAGGCTTTTAGGTCCGCCATCTTATTGGCGAAATATTCGATGCCGATGGGTGAACCATAAGCGAGCGCCTGTGACGTCACCATATCGCTACCTGGCGCTCGACCGATGCCAAGATCTATCCTGCCTGGGTACATGGTCTCAAGCACTCGAAAGTTCTCCGCAACCTTGTAAGGACTATAGTGCGGCAACATGACACCGCCAGAACCTACCCTTATGTGCTTTGTTGCCTGGGCAATTCGACTGATGAGGATTTCCGGTGAGGAACCAGCAAAGCTGCGTGAACCATGATGCTCTGCAACCCAATAGCGTTCATAGCCCAGTGACTCGGTCAACTGGGCTAATTCAACACTTTGCTGTAATGCTTCTGCGGCTGTGCCACCAGCACTTATGGGTGACTGGTCTAAAACCCCTAGTCGTAAACTCAGAGTCCTAACACCATCTTCGCCATGATATTACGCTGGATTTCATTTGAACCAGCATAGATAGCTACCTTCCGCGTATTGAAATAGGCAGGTGCTGCAACCTGAGCATAGTCAGGACCAATAGGATCGAAATTAACACCCTTCATGGAACCGGTATTATCGAAAGGCAGGCCATAATTGCCCACGGCTTCTAGATGTAACTCCGTCAATGCTTGCTGCAATTCCGTGCCACGACACTTCAACAAAGAAGATTCTGGACCGACATTCTTACCGGTGGACAAGCTACTTAAGATTCGTAGTTCTGTAAATTCCATGGCATGGATATCGATTTCCACCTGATTGAGCTTACGCTGGAAATCTTCATCTTCGATCAATGGTCGGCCATCTGAGCCCAACTCATTCGCAGCAATTTCACGCAGACTCGCAAGACTCGCTTTAAGACCATGGGAATAGGCATTGCCACGTTCGAATTCAAGCAGGTATTTGGCGTAGGTCCAGCCCTTGCCTTCCTCACCAATAAGATTGCCAACTGGCACCCGTACATCAGTGAAGTGCACCTCATTGATTTCTTGACGACCCTCAGCAGGTCCATCAATGGTAATAATCGGCCGAACTTCGATACCTGGAGACTTCATGTCGATAAGCAGGAATGAAATACCCATTTGTCGAATCTCTTCTTCGCTGGTTCGAACCAGACAAAAGATCATGTCTGCATATTGACCCAGGGTGTTCCAGGTTTTCGAACCATTAACGACATACTCATCTCCGTCCCGGACGGCTTTGGTTCGAAGTGAGGCAAGGTCAGAACCAGCCCCTGGCTCTGAATAGCCCTGACACCACCAGACCTTGCTGGAAAGAATGTCAGGCAGATACTTCTGTTTTTGTTCCTCGGTACCATATTTCATGATCACAGGTGCAACCATGGACTGACCAAAAGGCATGACCCCTGGGGTGTCTGCCGCTGCCATCTCCAGATCATAGAGGTAGCGTTGTGTCGGTGTGAATTCTGGGCCGCCATGTTCCGCTGGCCAGTTAAGACCTGCCCAGCCCTTTTTGTACAGGGCCTGTTGCCAGTAGACGTGATCTTCCTTATCTAGATGGCCATTGGCGCTCCGCTTGTGGCGCTCACGCATTTCTTCCGGGTAATTTTCCTTAATCCAGTCTCTTACTTCTTTCTGGAAAGCAAAATCTTCCTCGCTAAACTTCAGGTCCATCACTCACCTCTTGGTCTTTAGATTTAATACTAATTTACTTCAATGCCCCGGCATTATAGAGAAGTCACGCAAAGATGCTATGCGGCGTTTTCAACCAGACTTCTTCCCACAACTTTCAGGGCTAATGTCTCTTCAGTGCCCTCAAAGATTGATAGCACCCTGGCATCGAGCCAGAACCTGCTGACGGCGGTTTCTTCCGCATAGCCCATACCACCGTGGATCTGCATGGCCTCCCGGGATATCCATTCTGCTGACTTACAGGCAAAGAGTTTGACAAGACTGGCTTCCATCTGCCCCTTACCTTCATCCATCAAACGGCCGACAGCATAGGTATATTGCCTTGATGCGGCAAGATAGGCTGCCATACGCGCCAGTTTAGCCTGACTTAACGCAAATGCGGCAATTGGTTCCCCAAATACCTTGCGTTCATTGGCATAGCTTACAGCCTTCTCAAAGGCCGCATTCATGACCCCGCAGGCGCGCGCAGCTGTCTGAATACGCCCCCCCATCAAGCCTCTCATGGTGAAATAAAAGCCACGTCCCAGCCCCTGGCTCTCACCAATCACATGGCTATCTGGGACAAAGAAGTCATCAAAAAATAACTGGTAGGAATGCATGCCGCGATACCCAACGGTTGGAATCGCCGTACCTGATAACTTACCGCCAGTTTCCTGTTCGACAACAAACTCATGATCATCGGAGGATGGCTTTTCACACATAAATAGACTCAGGCCACGATGGCCAAGACTCAAATCTGGATTAGTTCTGGCAATGACGAGTAGTACCCCGGCTTTGCCTGCAAAGGTACTCCAGGTTTTTGCGCCGGACAGTAGCCAGCCACCTTCAACCTGGGTTGCTTTTAACTTCATGGAAGCGACATCAGAGCCAAAATCCGGTTCCGTCAGTGCAATACCACAAAGCGGTTCACCCTTTGCAATCCTCGGTAACCAGTAGGCTTGCTGAGCACTTGTTCCACCTTCAAGGAGCGCTCTCGCCATTATTTCTGGTCTGGTAATAAGACTCCCTGCGCCACCAAGCGATGCTCTGGATAACTCTTCTGTTACGACAATCATGCCAAGACTGTCTTCATGATCATCAGGTAACAGGCCGCCGAAACGCTCCGGTACTGATAATCCAAAACAACCAAGGTCCTTTAAGCCCTGAAGAATCGAGTCAGGAATCATCGCATCTTGACG
>CBDUKY010000462.1:0-2837 GCA_965367925.1 uncultured Pseudomonadales bacterium
GGTGTGGTCTATCTGATGGGGCTATTAACCCGTGATGAAGCTGACGCGGCTGTACAACGAGCAAGAGAAGTCTTTGGTGTGCAAAAGATCGTCAAGGTCTTCGAGTATATAAACTAAAGCGCTACTTGATCACCTTCAACGAAGGTGGTCCTTTGACCGGTTCTTTCGGTGGCTCGGTAGGTGGCTCTGGGTCCTTGTCATCCTTCGGGAACCACATACCCTCACCATTTTCCTTCGCAATAATGCCAAGCACGGATTCGATAGGTGCAAATATCTCGTGGGGTACGCCACCAAACCGGCCGCTGAAGGCAACATATTCGTCACCTATCACCAGGTCGCGGATTGCATTGGGGCTGATATTCAAGACGATCTGACCATCCTTTACATATTCCATGGGTACCGATGTGTTTTTCACACCGGCATCCACAATCATGTAAGGGGTAAGATTGTTATCTAATATCCAGTCATTAATTGCACGAAGCAAATAAGGGACTGATGAGGTCATTGTCATAGTAGACCTACCTAACAAACTATCGTCAGGGGCGACTAGTCACGCATATCCAGTTCAGCTTCAGACAAGCTGGCCTGGAAAGCGTCACGATTGAAGATCCTGTCCATGTAGTCGAGGATTGGCTTGCCGTGTTTAGGTGGCAATTCAATACCCATTTGCGGTAAACGCCACAAGATCGGCGCTACACAACAATCAACCAGGGTGAATTCTTCACTCATAAAGTAAGGCTTATCTGCGAATACAGGCGCAATGGTTACCAGACTTTCACGCAGTTCTTTCCGCGCCTTATCGATCACAGTATCTTTTGAGCGACCAGCGATAATGGTATCAACGCTAGTACACCAGTCTTTTTGGATACGGTGAATGAATAGACGGCTTTGCGCTCTGGCAACAGGGTAAACCGGCAACAATGGTGGGTGAGGAAATCTTTCATCAAGATATTCCATGATCACTTGTGATTCATACAGCACAAGTTCGCGGTCAACCAATGTAGGCAGGGTGTTGTACGGATTCAAATCCACCAGATCTTCCGGTAGATTGCGAGGATCAACATCAACAATTTCAACCGCTACCCCTTTTTCAGCAAGTACTAGTCGCACTCGCTGGCTGTAGTGATCATCGCCGTTGGAATAAAAAGTCATCGATGAGTGTTTAGCAACTAAACCCATCTGGCACCTCGCATAATAAGTGTTTTAAGAAAAATGAGTGCCCAAGGGGCACTCACTACTATTTGTGAAATTCTTTGTGATATTCCCGACCGAGCAACCATGTAAATACATAGAAAAACGCTAGAAATAATAAGACATAAACACCAATTCGAGTTCGATCTAAACGCGCAGGTTCGCCCGTATAGTAAAGGAAGTTAGCCAGGTCATAAGCAACCTGATCATATTCTTCTGAACTCATCGAACCAGTACCTTCAATAAGCTCTAGCGGATAATGTCCTGATTCATCCAGTTCATGGCCGCACAATTCTTCTGTTATTACCTCGTTGGTCTCAAAATCTCGTTCAACACCACCGTTGCTTGCTCTTTTGGGAACCTGCATACATTCAGGACGAATCTGACGTCCCTGCAGACCAGCTAGTACATGTGGCATACCAACATTTTCAAACACGAGGTTGTTTACGCCAAATGGTCGGCTCTCATCTTCATAGAAGGTTCGAAGATAGGTGTAGACCCAATCTGGACCACCTTTCAAATTACTATGAAGTGTTAAGTCTGGTGGCGCAGCACCAAAGAACGACTTGGCGTGATCTATCGACATATTGTTCGTCATCAGGCTACCGATCTGTGCATCAGGCGGAAAAACCAGATGCTCAAGCATAAGATCTTCAGGGATACCAAGATCTTCTGCTGTGCGCTTATAACGCTGATACTTAAGGGAGTGACAACCCAGACAATAGTTCATGTAAGTACGAGCACCGCGCTGCAATGACGCCTGATCATGAATATCTGGTTCAATATGATCCAGGGTTAAACCGGCATCAGAAGCATTCGCCATCAATGGGAATACTAGTACCAAAATTGACAGTATAAGCTTCATCATTTTAGCGTCACCCTTTCTGGTACAGGTTTCGTTTTCTCTACCGCGGTGTACCAGGGCATAAACAAGAAATAGCCAAAGTAAATCGCAGTACATATTTGCGCAAGAATCGTTTTGCCTGGCGTTGGATGCTGAGTACCGAGAACACCAAGAATAAAGAAGGCGACCACAAACAGTGCGAGGAAGATTTTACTCGCCAGGCCCTTGTAGCGAATCGATTTCACAGGAGAGCGATCTAACCAGGGTAATACAAACGGTATAGCAATCGCACCTGCCATTACCACCAGACCCCAGAACTTAGCCGTCATGCCAAATAGTGGGAAGGTTGCAGCCCGCAGCATTGAGTAGAAAGGTGTGTAATACCAGACTGGCGCTATAAGCTCAGGTGTCTTCAACGGGTCCGCAGGTTCGTAGTTAGGATGCTCAATAAAGTAGCCCCCACCATCTGGATAGAAGAACAACACTGCACAGAACACAAACAAGAACATGACAATACCAGGCAAGTCATGGCCGATTGTGTAGTAAGGATGGAACTGGATACCGTCTAGCGGGCGGCCAGTTTCATCAAGATTTTTCTTGATATCGATACCGTCTGGATTATTTGAACCCACCTCGTGTAGTGCAAGAATGTGCAAAAATACCAATACGATTAGCGCTAGTGGTACAAGTACAACGTGTAGCGCGAAGAATCGGTTCAGGGTGATACCAGACATGTTGAAGTCACCACGCACCCAGGTCATCAGATCGTCACCAACGACAGGTATGGCACCGGCGAGAGATA
>CBDUKY010000463.1:0-2824 GCA_965367925.1 uncultured Pseudomonadales bacterium
GCATGGCGGCACACCAAATCTTTCAAACCAGGTAAGAGCCATTCCTAATGTGGAGTTCCTTGCCCCCTGGTTTCGAGAGCCGTTAAGAAAGTCCATGCCTTATGAAATCTATGAGACACTATCCGATCATGGGAAGCGCATTTCAGAATATATCGTTGCGCATCCAGGTGAAAAACTAGCGACCGGCTACCACACTAGCCTTGGCCTTACACCGCCAGGGTTTCACTAGTTTTTTGCCTCGCCAAATGGCGCTGGCAACATAGAATTTTATAAGGGGGAATTCTATCCACATGATAGAGAAGAATCGTAAGCTTGGTTTTAATATCAAGCTGACCTACGGTATAGGTCAAATCGCAGAAGGACTTAAGAATACATCCTTCGGTTTACTGGTCTTGTTTTACTACAATCAGGTCCTCGAGGTACCAGGTACCCTCTGCGGTCTTGCACTAGGTATTGCGCTAATCTTCGATGCCGCCACTGATCCGCTTGCTGGTAGTCTTTCTGACAATTGGAAGTCTAAACTAGGTCGCAGGCATCCATTCATGTATGCCTCGGCAATCCCCCTGGCGATTTGTTTCTATCTACTATTTACCCCACCGGACCTTGGTGAATTTGGATTGTTCATCTGGCTTGTTTCCTTTGCCATCTTAACCCGCGCAGCCATGACCCTTTACCATGTGCCCCATATCGCACTTGGCGCCGAGCTCACAGAAAACTTTGAAGAACGTACTGTGGTGGTTAGTTTTAGAACCGCCTTTGGTACTTTCGGCGGATTTATTGCTCTCGCGCTCGCGTTTTTAGTTTTCTTCACAGCAACGGAAGAATTTAGTAACGGTCAGCTAAATGCCGCGGCCTACTCGCCATTCGCCCTGACCCTTGCTGTTGGCATGATTCTTACCATCTGGATTTCTGCCTATGGCACACGCTCTGAAATCCCGAATCTGCCGCCTGCGCCAGAACATCCTGAGTCACTTAGTATTAAACGGGTTTTTGCCGAGGCAAAACTTGCCCTGGAAAATCGCTCGTTCCGCTGGCTATTTATTGGCGTTGTGATCGTGTTCCTGATGGTTGGTGTCGATACGGCGCTGAACCTTTACATGAATACCTACTTCTGGGAACTCACTAGCAGGCAGATATTCTTCTATTCAATCGCCACACCTATCGGGGTGATTATCGGCACCTTTTTTACCCGCTGGATACATTCGAAATGGGATAAAAAACCAGGCGTGGTGTTCGGCACCT
The DNA here is from genome assembly GCA_965367925.1 of uncultured Pseudomonadales bacterium. GTDB lineage: Bacteria > Pseudomonadota > Gammaproteobacteria > Pseudomonadales > Azotimanducaceae > JAHRVQ01. Next base: position 1,243 of record CBDUKY010000463.1, read on the forward strand.
CCTGGTGGGCCGCCTGCCAGATTATTCCCGTGGTCTTGCGGCTACTGGACCTGTTCCCGGAAAACGGCACCATGGCGCTGTTTGTTACCCTGACGGTGGTTAAGTTCTTACAAGGGGTTGGTGTGGTCCAGGCGCTGGTGAGTTTTAACTCTATGGTCGCGGACATTGCTGATCAACATGAACTGCAAACTGGCAAACGGCAAGAAGGTATCTTCTTTGGCGCTGTCTCATTTTCTAACAAGAGTGCCTCGGGTCTCGGTACCCTGGCGGCAGGTGTCGCCCTTGACTTGATTCGTTGGCCAACAGGTGTCGATATTCGCTCAGCTGCGGATATCCCACCGGAAACATTGCTCTATCTCGGTCTACTATTTGGTCCAATCGTATCTGGCTTTGCGGTGGTATCCATCTGGTGTTACGCCCACTACGACCTGACCAGAGAAAAGCATCAGGAGATTCTTCGGCAATTGAAAGCCAGGCGAGAATCAACTGCGAGCTAACTTGCCTTCCGCCTTGCATTGACCCGCTAATACCACGACAAGGTCAATGTAAGGCGTTCATGACTGTGATAGATTTCCGTATCAACAACTCTCGCGGACGATTAGACGATCAACAGTTCAAGCAAACCCCAGCGCGGCCTACCAGGCATTACTAACAAGGTGATCGCTGCCGCAAGCTGCTATGCCTTGCTGCTAACAGGGTTGCGACTGTTTTTAATCCTCTCCTCAGACCTGGCCTTCAGCTTACAGGTCTTTATTGGGCTAGTGTTTAGCTTACCGATGGAATGGGTTATTGGGCTTGTTCTGGCTGCCGTCTTCTACCGGCTACCCAGCGTGCCTGGGGCCTTCATTCTATTGATCGTCACGGCGTTAAAAATTTCGAGCTTCCTGTATGAGTCAGAGTTTGGTCGGCTACCCGGCGCGGAAGTCTTTTTCTATGTCGGTGAGCTAGATCAGCTACGCGCATCAATCAGTTCTGGCGATCTACTAGCACTCTTGTTGATGATGATTATCTCAACCGCCCTGCTTGGCTATCTGTTTCGTCGCTGTGCAGATATCAAATCAGGTAAAGCAACAGTGATACCAGCGTTACTGGTGATTGCTGGTGTTGTTATTCAATTGCAACCCTCTCTCGTGCCAACAGCGCAACTAAACGCCAGCCGCGAATCACTTACCTGGCCGTTTCTCTCAAACCTACTACATGACAGAGGCACAACCAGCACGACTAGCTTTTCCCTCTCTACCGCCACAGACTTTATGGCGCTACACGGCTTCGATGGCAAGATTGCAGATCCAGCATATCCCGTCTGCCAGGTACCAACGGATACAACAATCAAGAATCCTCGCAATGTTGTGATTGTGTTAATGGAAGGCGTTGGCAAAGTCGATATGTTCGCGACAATTAACGGCAAGCCAGTCATGCCGAATCTACAACGTATCGCCGCTGAAAATTTTAGCCATCCAAACTTTGTCTCATCCGGGTCTAAGAGCATTCATGCCATGGTCGCCATGTTTAGTGGCATACCAGGCAACCCACTCCGACATCAGCTATGGAACGACCCGACCCTAAACATGCAAAGCTATGT
>CBDUKY010000464.1:0-2821 GCA_965367925.1 uncultured Pseudomonadales bacterium
TAGTTTCTTGCAGCAGAAGGTTGCCGAGGCAACAGTCAAGGTAAGTGAAGGTGCAAGTTTAAATGGTGCCCTTGAACAAAGCGGCTATTTCCCACCGATGATGCTGCACATGATTGCGAGTGGCGAATCCAGTGGAGAACTAGACGATATGTTAGCAAGGGTGGCTAAGAGTATGCAGCAGGATGTTGAACTGCTACTCGGTGTGCTGCTCAGTTTATTTGGCCCCTTCATGTTGTTGTTAATGGGTGGCGCCGTTTTCGTTATTGTCATGGCAATCTTGCTGCCAATTATTAATTTGAATCAGCTCGTTGGATGATGCTGACAAAACCAAAAGTAGTGATTATGAAACGTAACAAACAAACAGGCTTTACCCTGATCGAAATCATGGTTGTGGTAGTTATTCTCGGCATTCTTGGTGCTTTGATAGTGCCAAATATCATCAGCCGACCCGATGAAGCCAGGGCCCAGGCAGCGAAGGCTGACATTGGTTCAATTGTCACCTCATTGGAACTCTATCGTATTGATAATGGTGTTTACCCAAGTACTGAGCAGGGACTTGAAGCGCTAATCCAGGAACCGAGCGGCTTCCCAGAGCCAAGAAATTGGAATCCTGAAGGTTATCTTAAAAAGCTACCCGTTGATCCATGGGGCGAACCCTACTATTACTTTAGTGAAGATCGAAAGTTTGAGATCTATACCTATGGCGCTGACAGAAAAGAAGGCGGCACTGGTGTTGATGCAGACATCAGCTCAAACGACACCTAACAACTAACCCCAATACTTGCGATGCATAAGCATGGTTAAACCGATAAACCTGGGTCGAGGTTTTACGCTGGTAGAAATACTTGTGGTAATTCTTATCGTCTCGATCATGTCCGGTATTGTCATCGCAAGCTTACCTGGTTTTACCCGTGGTGCAGATTTCGAAACTGAAACCCGTAGAGTCAAAGCCCTATTGGAACTGATCAGAGAAGAAGCGCTGATGCAGTCCACCGAGTATGGTTTCAAACTTGATACTGACGGTGCAGGTCGGCTAAACGGATACAGCTTTCATGTCTATGACGAATTAAATCAAGCCTGGGTTCAATTCGAAGAGCCACCATTTCGTGCCAGGGAACTGGATGAGGGTATTGAGGCAAGGCTAGATATTGAAGGCGAACCCTTCTCCCTGGATGAAGAGGATGATGAAGCAACGCCGTCAGTGATGATACTCTCAAGCGGTGAACTCACGCCATTTTCATTGTCGATCTTTCAGGGTAGAGACCTGAGCCGTACCCTGGTATCTGACGGTTACGGCGATCTTATCTGGGAAGATGAACAAGACGAGGCACAACGATGATGGCTGGTGCCTTACAACAAAAAGGCTTCACCCTGCTTGAAATCATGATCGCCGTGGCGATTTTTGCCATTGCTTCTGCTGCACTAATCCGCAGTGCTGCGCAAACCGTCAAGCAAACGAATATTATTCAAGAACGCACCCTTGGCTATTGGATTGCAGAGAACGAACTAAATCAAATACGTTCTACTCAACGTAACGATTCAACCTTTCCTTCGCCAGGCTCTGATCGAATTGACCTGACCATGGCTAATAGAGACTGGGAAGTGGTAATTGACTATGAAGCGACTGAAAACCCCGATATGCGACGGGTCGTTGTGAATGTTTACAGAGCTGAAGACATTGATAATCGAATCGTTGAACTGGTCGGCTTTGTGGGTAAGTACTAGTGAATCGGACATCAGGTTTTACCCTGCTTGAAGTGCTAGTAGCCATGTCGATCTTTGCCGTGATTGGCCTGAGTGCCCATCAAATGTTACGCACCGTGATTCAAACCCATGAGCGAACCCAGGACCAAATTCAGCAATTCTCCTCACTGACCAGAGCATTTTCTACGCTGGAAAGAGATTTTAGTCAGGTGGTGCTGCGCGAAGTGAGAGATGAATATGGCGAACGGCTACCGGCGTTAATGGTTGCAACAGGTCCTTTTCTTGTCGAGTTGAGTCGATCTGGTTGGAACAACCCGCTGCGCTTACCACGCAGTGATCTTCAGCGTGTGGCTTACGAACTTAACGATGAAGGTGAGGTGATTCGCTACTTCTGGTTGGTGTTAGACCGTGCAGAAGATAGTGAGCCAGTTAAACAAACGATTTTAACGGGTATCGACGATTTTCAGATTAACCTGATAGACGCAGATGGCAATGTCACAGACATCTGGCCTGATACTAATTCGAGCTATCCGCTACCTACCTCCGTTGAAGTTGTGTTTGATACAACATCCTACGGCAGTATTCGTAAGGTTTTTGACCTTGTGGACGCGGCGGTAATACAGGCAACTAATAGTACGGGTGGGAATAATGGTGATCCAGGGACTGGGGACGCCGGCTCAGATGAGGGTGATATCAACGCGACCAGCGACGTGATAACCCAATGATGGCGACATATACAAACGGCTCTCACCAGCAAGCGCAGTTGCAAAGGCTTCCCGGTAGCCAGCAAGGTGTTGCCCTGATCACTATCTTATTGATCGTCGTAATTGCCACGGTGCTAGGCATCAGTATGACCACAGAGCAGAATTTTGCCATTAGCCGGGCAAGGACCTTTTTTGATCAAGGAATTGTTCATCAATATGCCCTTGGTGGTGAGGAGCTAGCGAGGCAAATTCTCCACAAGGACTTTATTAACAAACCAGAAGTTGATGACCTTACCGAGGAGTGGGCCAGTCGCGAGCTACGATTCGATTTTGAGCAAGGAGAAATCGAGTTACAGATTGATGATCTGCAAGGGCTTTTTAATCTTAATGGCCTTGTAGGTGAGGAGGGTGCG
>CBDUKY010000465.1:0-2811 GCA_965367925.1 uncultured Pseudomonadales bacterium
GGAACGTCGTATTCAGGAGCAGTCGAAACAACAACTCGGCCATCCGCTTGGCATGCATATCACTTGTGATCCAAGGCTTGTTAATCGCATGTCCTCATCTTCTGGCACCACGGGTTCACCAACCTTTAGCGGCTTTACCCGCAATGATAGGAAAATCGCTGCGGAGAATACCGCAAGGGGACTGGTTCGGATCGGTATCGAACCTGGTGACGTGGTGCTGCACGCCAGTGTACTTAGCATGTGGATCGCCGGGGTACCCGCGGTCGACTCAATGATGGCCTATGGCGCTAATGTAGTTCCTGTCGGTGCATTAAGCGGCGTTGAGCGTGTTGCTCAGATTGCGAAAGAAACCCGGCCAAGAATGATTCGCACCACGGTTTCATTCGCCCGACATCTCGCAAAAACCATGCAAGAAAAAGCCGGTATTGACCCAACTGGTCTAGGCATTGAAAAGGTTGTGGTGACCGGCGAACCAGGCGGCAGCATTCCTGAAATCTATTCGGAAATAGAAGCAGGGTTCGGCGGTGCTACTGTCTATGACAATATGGGGGCAACCGGCTGTCATAGCCCGACAGGCATCTCCTGCGAGGCCCACGCTGGCATTCATTTCTATGCTGAAGACAATGCCTATTTCGAGATTGTCGATCCCGAGACCATGCAACCCTTGCCTATTGAAGATGGTGTTGAGGGGGAAGTTATTTTTACCGGCCTGGAGCGGGAATGTGGTCCGCTACTCAGATGGCGAGACAAAGACATTATTCGTATCAATACCCAACCTTGTGAATGCGGCAGACCTGGGGTTCGCATGACCTTTAAAGGTCGAGTAGATGATATGTTGCTGGTCAAGGGCGTTAATGTCTTCCCTAATGCCGTGCGCGATGTGGTAAATCGAAGTTCAGAATTAACCACGGGTAATGTTCGGCTGGTGCTACCAAAGCCAGGACCTGTTGCCGAGCCTCCAGTTAAGCTGTTAGTAGAGACGCAAACAACACTTTCTACACAAGCATCGGCTGCGCTAATTAGCGAACTGGACAATGCCATTCACCACCACCTCAGGTTCCGGGCAAATATCGTCTTACAAAACAAAGATACCTTCGAAGTAAAAACTGGTGCTACAGGTAAGTCGAAGCTGGTTGAGGTTATCGCCGAATAGAACCAATACTGAGAATAAGACCATGGATAGATTTTCTGACCGTGTTACCTATGAAATGCATGGCCGAGTTGCCTGCTTAACACTCGATCGGCCGCAAAAGATGAACGCCTTTGATGCAGAAATGTATACCGGCATCAACGAGGGACTTGTCGCATTTCGTGACGATCCAGAAGCCTGGGTGCTCATCATTCAAGCAAATGGTGGCCGCGCTTTTAGTGTTGGTGCTGATATGAACGCCTTAAACCAGAATGCAGAGAAAGGCATCCTCACCTCACTCGGCGGTCTTCTCCTGGATGATGGCATGGTGACAAACAAACCCATCATTGCAGCTGTTGAAGGTCATTGTGTCGGTGAGGGTGTCAATCTTGCACTCTGCTGTGACCTGATCATTGCCGACCCGAACAGCAACTTTATGATTTCAGAAGCAAAAGTTGGTACCAATGCTGTCGCTATCCCCGGCAAACTGGCAAAGAAAATCGGCTATTCAAAGGCATTTGCTATGCTCACACCTGGTGATGGCAAAGATGCCCTCTGGTGTCAGAATGCCGGTCTCGTTGAAGAAATTTCAGCACCAGGTAAGGTCAAGGCAGAAGCCATGGCGCTGGCTGAGCGTATTTGCAGCGAAAGCGGTCCACTTGCCATTCGTGCGCAGAAAGAAACCCTCTGGCATAGTGTATTTGTTGATGAAGCCGAGGCAATCGAGATTGGTCAGGCTCATCGACATAACATCCGCCAGTCCGACGACTACACTGAGGGTCGACGTGCATTTCTTGAAAAGCGCAAACCAGACTACAAGGCCAGGTAATTCACCTGGCTACAGTCGGTCAGCAGCGCTCAAACGATGAATAAGCACTGCCGCTCTTTGTATCAATAGCGGCAAGGTAGACAAATCGATATTTTCATCAGGGGTATGAGCACCCTTTCCTTCAGCACCAATCCCGTCAATCGCATCGACATATTCCGCGACAAAAGAAACATCTGCTGCACCACGCTTACCCGGGTCATAGGCTTCAACCTCGCCAAATCCAAGATCAACGCTCACCTGGCTCAAACTGCGCAACACAGCTCGATTACCCTCCGTGGGTGACATGGATGGATAACCATCCATAAAGGTAATCTTTGCACTGGTCTGGGGAAGATTGTTCGTCTCCGCTATGACTTTCATACGTTCTCTGGCACTTTGTTCCTGGGCCGCAGAGATAGTTCGCAAGCCGCCGTGGACGATCAACTTCTGAGCAACCACATTGGTCTTACCAAATACCTCTCCCCTGTTTTGCGCCGGGTCATAGTTAACATCGGTACCACCAAGCATAACGCCCGGGTTAAAGGTCAGGAATTCCTCGCCAACGAGCTGCTCATGAAATTGACTCAAGATTCTTGATGCCTCGAAGATCGCACCACTGCCAACATCTTCACTGAAGATACCCGCTGAGTGGGCACGTTTACCTTCTACTTCTAACATCCAACCACTGGAACCGCGTCTTGCAACGGTTGCTGCAGAAAGGCTGGTCGCAATCTCAAATCCCAGCGCGATCTCACATCGCTCAGCAGCCTGGACTAGATGATGGCGGCTGACAGACTTTGGATTACCAGATTTTTCTTCATCGCCTATCAGCGCAACAATAATGTTCTTATCTTCAAGGGCATCTGCCGCCTTA
>CBDUKY010000466.1:0-2795 GCA_965367925.1 uncultured Pseudomonadales bacterium
CATGATATGAATCGGCAATGACAAGCGCCCAACCAGGTACAGTATTCGAGGGATCATCAAGGATGATCGTTTGCTGATAACCAGCAACATCTTTCGCGCCACTATCATCAACAGAGACTACCTTTGATCCATAACGGGTTGGCGGCAAAATAGGTTTGGCATAGACCATTGATGGTAATTCTGCATCGATGCCATAGATCGCCCGACCTTGCGTCTTATCAGGGATATCCAGGGCCTGAACATCCTGGCCAATTAGCTGCCGATTTTCAGGCTTCTTAATTTTCAGCGCCGCCAGGGCTTCATCTCTATAAACCCGGCTAATATCTCCCTTGCTAACAATTTCGCCGTAGCTGATTTTCTTATCACCCGCAATCACCCAACTATCTTTTGCGGTGCATTTAAAGGCAGACACATTTAGCAGCTTTGCACCTTCTTCAATAAGTGCTTTGCGACCGGCTGCGCCAGCACGACTTAAGAGTTCAAAGTTTTGCCATACAGACCAGCTACCACCGGTGACCCGGTAACCATATCTGGCTTCCGTATCCACATAATTCAAACGCACATCTTGCCAATTGGCTTCTAATTCTTCTGCAACGATGCGCGCCAGTGCGGTGCCAATATGCTGGCCCATCTCTGCTTCTGCGACATTGACATGAACCAATCCAGTCTTATCAATCTGATACCAGACGGTTGGTTCGAACAAGTCATTGTTAACCACCGCCGCGGCATCACGACTAAATACCTGGCCGGGTACAAAGGCCAGGGTAAAACCGGCTGTCGTTGCACCAATCATAAAATTGCGGCGACTAAGTTTGTTCGGTGTTGGAGGTAAAAGATGGCTAAGCTTACTCATTACCACCCTCCTGCCAGGTTGCGGGCTTGTTCGCCGCTAGCTTTATCGCCTTCTTGATACGGCTATAGGCCATACAACGACAAAGGTTTCCGTTCATGACCTGGTTTATTTGTTCATCGGTTGGATTCGGATACTGATCTAGCAAACTCGCCGCTTGCATAATTTGACCTGACTGACAGTAGCCACATTGCGGGGCCTGCGCTTCAACCCAGGCAGCCTGAAGCGGGTGATCCAATGCTTCGATCGTCGTCACAGACTTACCATGAATACTTTCAACCGGGGTGATGCAAGAACGCTGGGCAACCCCATCAATATGTACAGTACAGGCACCACAAAGGCCGATACCACAACCAAACTTCGTCCCCTTAAGGTCTAGTTCATCCCGCACGACCCAGAGCAGCGGCGTATCACCAGGTACATCTATTGACCGTTGTTCTCCATTAATATTGAAACGAATAGCCATCTTTATCTCCCCGCTCGTCAGTCATTCACATTGCCACCCAGAATTGTGATCTGCAAGTAAACAATAAAGACGAGTGGTTTTATGCCTGCTAGAATACGCGACTCTTCAGGCAACAAGTTGCTGCCTAACAAAAGAGAAGCACCGCAATTAACGTCAACAGTTGAAAATCGGGATTAGTAACAGATGCCAGCAAAAGCAGACAAACGAACCGCCTACGGGGTCAAGATCCTTAATTCGAATCACAAGGAAATTCGCCGCCTAAAGCGTGATGGTAATGTGCCTGAATTGCATGGCAATAAATTCTGGAATTCTAGCTTTCTCATCATGGATTACCTGAAGAAACACCCACTGAAGAAGAAGGTCCGGGTGCTGGAAATTGGTTGTGGCTGGGGATTGCTCGGCATCTATTGCGCCAGAGAGTTTGACGCGAGGGTAACCGGTATCGACGCCGATGCAAACGTCCTACCTTATATGCAATTACATGCTGAAATTAACGGCGTAAAAATTGAAGGCAGAAAGACCAGTTTCCAACAGCTCACTGTTGAAAAGCTAAAAGGTGTGGACATCATTCTCGGTGCTGATATTTGTTACTGGGATGAAATGACAGGCATCTTGTACAACCTCATCGCCAGAGCCAAACGAGCAGGTGTTAAACAAGTCATTATCGCTGACCCTTGTCGTCCGCCATTTACCGACCTCGTCGAACGATGCAAAAAGAAATACGATAATGTAGAAGTCGAAGCAAAGTGGTTGAAACGGCCTGTGCGTGCTTCTGGCGAATTGCTTATCGTTAGCTAAACCATTTTTAGCAGCCTGACGTCAAAACCCTATACGGAGGCAAATATCTATGATTATCACCACCACCCCTTCCATTGAAGGTAAGCAAATCACTCAATACCTTGGTGTTATCACTGGCGAGGCGATTCTAGGCGCAAACATATTTCGCGATATGTTCGCGGCCGTCCGGGATATCGTCGGCGGCCGGTCAGCATCTTACGAGCGAGAACTAGGCAAGGCCCGTGAAATCGCCTTAGAAGATCTAGAAGACTGGGCAGAAGAGCTAGGCGCAAGTGCTGTTGTTGGCGTCAATATCGACTATGAAAGCTTTGGCCAGACTAATGGCATGATGATGGTAAGTGTGACCGGCACCGCTGTCATTACCGAGGACATCTAGGCTGTCCCCGGCTTTGCCTGCTGCCTGACGGTTTGCTGGTAGAGATAAAAAGGCAGGGCGCAAGACAAACCAATGGTGAGATTTAACAGCACATAAAGCCAGAGTCTGGGCTCAGCCTTCGCAATTAGATACGCCCAGAATGCGACAGAGCTGATCAAGACATCGGCCGAGAAACCACCCGCCGCACCATTAGCAAACATACCTGCGACGAAGCCTGGAATATCTATGCCCTCGGTCAGGATAAAATCGATAAAAAAGAAATACGGGATAATTGTGCCTGCAATGGCAAGGCCCAGATACAGGTG
>CBDUKY010000467.1:0-2779 GCA_965367925.1 uncultured Pseudomonadales bacterium
GGGCGACGCCAGGTTGTACCGTATCACGCAGTGAAAGATAGAACTGAACCTCATAGGATTCACTTCTCGTGTAGGAATTCTCCTCTGAGAAAAAAGGTATTTCAGGTGGGACATCTACTGCTGCTTGACCGTCGGCTGAGGTCAGAGACGGTGCGTCAATATTCAAATACAGGTAACGACCTGCTGTGATGGTAAGTAGCAATGCGACGCTACCACCTATCCAGCGCCAGGGCGTAAAAAACCCCAGACTGATGAAAAGAGCGACAGCCAGATCGACGATGGCATACAAGGTGAAGGGAATCTTGTTGAGCTTGCCGTAGCCCCAGTCAATCTCGATAAACAGGGCGATGCCAAGGCATATGGCTGCAATTATCCTGAATCTTACGACTAGCTTCTTGTCCCAGACTGGCATGCCTGCGATTAAGAGCGCCAGCGGCAGCATGGTTAACCAGTGGATAAATCCCCAGGCGAATGGCAATGGGGTTGCATACTCGCCGAATATGCCTGATGTATTTCCCCATAGAGAGGGAAATCGTAAAACTACAGCAATCCAGCCGCTGAGTAGATTAACAGATAACAGAAATAGGAATGAAAGCCCTAGTCTGCCGGTCATTGATGTCATCATGGTCTTCATTGTCGCATAAAAAATGTGTCATGAAGACGCACATTCTTTATCTAACTGTAGATTTTTTTAGGGGCGAATTCGTTATACTTGGCAGATGAAAAATATACCAATTACAGTAATACCCGGCGACGGCATAGGACCAGAAATTACGACTTCTGTCCTGGAAATCCTGGACTCATTGAATTGTGGGTTAGTTTTTGAAGAGGCGTTAGCCGGCGGCCCTGCATTGCAGCAGGGGCTCGACTTGATTCCAGAAGAAACACTGGAACAGATCGGGAAAAACATCGCGACATTAAAAGGGCCAATCACAACACCCATTGGCCGCGGTTTTACATCCGTTAATGTCTCTTTACGACAACATTTCAGCTTGTATGCGAATATTCGCCCAGCCTTGTCAATTCCTGGCGCAACCACGCGATATTCAGATATCGATATTATGGTGGTTCGTGAAAACCTGGAGGGATTGTATTCCGGTGTTGGCCACAAGCGTAGTGAAGATGGCGAACGCGCTGAACTCACCAGTGTGGTAACTCGAAAGGGATGCACCCGTATTCTTAAGCATGCCTTTGAGCTATCAAGACGCCTGGGCCGGAAGAAGGTCACGGTGGTTCATAAAGCAAATATTATGCGTTCTACCTCTGGTCTGTTTCTTGAAGTTGCGCGAGAAATTGCAGCGAACTTTCCAGACATTGAATGTGAAGAAATGATCGTCGATAACTGCGCCATGCAACTGGTGATGAACCCACATAGATTCGACGTGATCGTCACCACCAATTTGTTTGGTGACGTGCTCTCTGATCTATGTGCTGGCCTCGTTGGTGGGCTTGGATTAGCACCTGGCGCAAACATTGGCGATGAGCGCGGTATATTTGAAGCAGTACATGGCAGCGCACCTGATATTGCTGGTAAAAATATTGCCAATCCGACCGCACTACTCCTTGCGTCAGCGATGATGCTTGATTACCTTGATATGATCGAGCCTGCGGCACGTATCCGGCAGGCAGTAAGACGAGCAATTGGTAATGGCAAGGCACTGACCCCTGAGCTCGGGGGTACTGGTAGCACAACGGAATACACCCAGGAGGTGCTTGCACAACTCCGTTAGTAGCGGGACAAAATTTAGCAATCCAGGATGTCCATCAATGTTGTTGCAACAGCCAGTAGGTCAAGTTAAAGCAGTGATTGATGGCTATCCAGAATGGGTGCAGTCACCGGTTTTGCGTATACGGCAATGGATATTCGAGATTGCCGGGTCAGACCCCATGATTGGTAAAATTGAAGAGACCTTGAAATGGGGCGAACCTTCTTATCTGACTAGCCAAACGAAAAGCGGTAGCACTATCCGGCTTGCCTGGCGAGCAAAGCATCCTGAGGAATTTGGTATTTTCCTAAACTGCCAAACTACATTGATCGACGAGGCGCGCAGCCTGTTCCCGGCTAGGCTTCGGTTTGAAGGCAATCGGGGTATATTGTTTATGAAGAATGACGCCTTGCCTGAAGATGAAATTAAACTGTGTCTCGACATGGCGCTCACATACCATAAGCGAAAAGTTGCCAGCGCCAGGTGAATCGTTTCGATCCCATTGTTATACATTATGTATACGACATGCAGCGAGCTATCACATTCTATTGCACGGTATTTGATGTACAGACGAGCTTCGAATCACCGGGTTGGAGCACAGTGGATTTTGAGAGTTTTCAGCTAGCATTGCATATTCTTGCTCCCAGCAATGATGATGAAGGTCCGATACCCCATGCTGGACTGAATCTACTGGTTGATAATATTGAAAATACCCAGCTTATTATCGAGCAACAAGGCGGACAACTGATTGAATTGCGGGAGCCGACTTCATTCGTTCGACAAAGAGTTGCCACGTTTCAAGATTCAGAAGGCAATGGTTTCGAATTGCGACAAAACCCCTGATCACGCGACGAATAGTATGCTGGTGACCCTCGTAAGATAGTACCGTATAGTGCGTCTTCGTTATGGCGAAGTTATTGAGCTTTTGTGAAGTATCTGATTCTAACAATCCTGCTAATTCTCAATTGTAGTGCCTGTTTTGCGGAGCAACCACAAGCGATTGGCGGCTTACTGGACCTTAGTGATTGGAAATTTGAGCAAGACGGTAATGTCGCTCTGGAAGGGGAGTGGGA
>CBDUKY010000468.1:0-2768 GCA_965367925.1 uncultured Pseudomonadales bacterium
ATATCAGCGAGCCGTAGCCAAACACCCAGTCTGTTAATTCAGTTTCCTTAGCCATGTTGCTCATTGTGATTACGAATATAGCGAACCACGTCCAGTAGTCCATCAGCATCATGATGACCACAGACCATATCTGCAATCGCTTGAAGCGCCGGACTACCATTTCCCATAGCGATACCGTGGCCTGCGGCTTGTACCATGGCATAGTCGTTCATTTGATCACACACAGCGCAAATGTTCTAGGCATCAAGATTGAAGTGCTGAGCAAGGTGGGAAAGACCATGCCATTTGTTAATTGCTTTCACAGTGACTTCAAGATAGAAATGATCGCTACCAATATGCGGCACAACAACTGAATCAAAGCCCGGCTGTTCACGTTGGATCTGCGCTTGATAGGCTTTTAATTTGTGTTCCTCATCGAAACAACCAAGTACCAGATAGTTATCAGGCTTATGCAGCAGATCTTTCGCTTCCGCATACTGTTGGTTGTCTGCAAAGTAACGTGCTGCTTGAGTGCCCCAGGTGGCCACATTGTCGATCACAAGGTCAGGTCCACCACGGCTATGGGCATCTCTCTGTGCAGAAAGTGCAATATCATATTGCCTGGCTGTCTTTACTAGATAGCTCAGATCTTCTGCGGACATGGTTGATTCGAGAATAGTGGTCTGGCTATGGTCTTTCACCAGTGCGCCGCCATTGCAAACGCAATAGGTATCGATACCGAGATTGTCGATCACATAACGAGAGGTGCGATAGCGGCGTCCTGTTGCGATAACGACTTCAACACCATCATTGTGTAGCCCGGCAAGCGCATCTCTGGTTGCAGGTGAAACCTGGTGGTTATCAAGTGAAAGTGTGCCATCCAGGTCGAGCGCGATCAGTTTAATGGCAAGTGACATGGTTAGTTCCCGAGTCGATACCGGAGCTTAACAACAAATACGTCAATCAGGGCGTCTGTCCAGGCGCTACTGAGCAGATTTCCAAAATCTTCTGCAGGCATATTATCCACATCAGACCCACGGGTGTAGACAACAAACAGGTCAGACAAAGGGGCGATTTCCCAGCGGTACCTGGCCTGGAAGGTCAAGCGGCTAATTGTGAAGTCCTGACTTGCGTCCGTTGGCAGTCTGGCAACATCTAGCAAGCTACCGTCACCCACGGGCACAGAGTAGCGATCATGTTCATCAGCCTTGATGCCAATCCACTGGGCGGTGACTCTAAATTGCTGACGGGCAGACAAAAACCAGTTTAGTTCAAGCTTTGGCCGCCAGAGTTCCGCATGATAAGTATTAAATCGCGGACCGCTAATATGCACCAGCCATTCATCTTTATCCTCATAGGTTAAATTCGCGATTAGCGAAAATCTGTCGTTGGGCCGCCAGGTGGATTCCAACTTGTACTTCATCGTCTGGCCACCAATATGCTCACCGACATAGTAGCTGCCAATGCCATAACTAAAGGGGTTTGATCTATTCGAGCTATAAAACAATCCTGTGTTCCAGCGAGCCTTTACGCGATAAGCCCCGTTGCCCTCGCTATTAATATCTTCGTAACGTTTTGGAAAATAATTTAACTCGTAGGACAAGCTGTTGTTGTTAAGAAACACGTGTTTTCTATCGGTAAAAATGCCCGAGCGGGTCAGCTGATGTTTGTTGTTTACCTCGTGCACGATCCGTACACTCGATTTGAGTTCTTTTAAATCAGGTATATCACTTTCAGTGCGGTGATAACTGTAGCGGGTGGCGATCACATCATTGCGGCGGAAGAAGCCAAGATCGTTAATCTCCAGGTCTTCGTCATAATATTCAAGTGCCAGTTCGTGTTTGCGACCTCGTTGCGGTGTGTATCCAATATCCACAAATGCACCATGTCCAGATTCATCTGCAACATCGGAAAACATCAGCTGAGCATCGGTTTTCCACTTTCCATCCTGGGTCAGGTAGTGACCATCAATACCGTGAACGATGGCATCATCATCCGGATGGCTAACGAGTGTTGATATCCAACCAAGAGACCTGCGCGCCCCCGTACTCGTATCCTCATAAAGGAATCTGGCAATGCCAAAGTCACGTCCATCCTGCTCTGTCTTAAACGGGTTACCTGCCAATAGGCCTTTTAGCTTTGTATCTTCTTCAATGGCCGTCAATATCCCGTAACGTAGTTTACCTTGTTCACCGGTTACCTTGACCGCACCAACCAGTTCGCTGGGTTGGTTTTCCTCGACAGGTTCTAGTACCAGACCTGGAATATTGGTTGGTCTTGGTGGACTACCGATTCTGCGGGTATAGACCAGCGTTGTTGGGGTGCCACCACTTTCACCATATCTTGCCCTTGGTGTCGTGGCAAAGATCTCCTGACCTTCAAGGAAGAAAGCGCGCTTTTCCGGGAAGTAGGATTCAAAGGCGGTGAGATTTACCTCAACCTTGTCAGATTCCACATTGCCAAAATCTGGGTTCGCCGTGGCGGTGATTTGTAAGTTACTCGATGGCCGCCAGAAAATATCGAAACCTGTTTTAAATGCATCTCTGTGGTCCCGGTTCCTATCGTAGGTGGTGGAACCATAAGGGTAGAAGGTGAATTGCTGCTTTGGTTTTACATTTTTGACTTCCAGATTTTGTAAGGCTGAAAGGAAGGTACTGCGAGTGCCTGGTAGTGCAGGGAATGCCCAGCGTTCATTTCGATGTGCGACATACCGTGACAGGTAGTAACCGATTTCACGGGTATCAGATGTAGATTCAGGCATGGTGATGGTTGACCATGGACTAAACATT
>CBDUKY010000469.1:0-2765 GCA_965367925.1 uncultured Pseudomonadales bacterium
CCTCGCTTAGGGCCATGTTTGGAACCATCATTACCACCCATAACTACCTGCGGATGCAAAATCGCTATGGTCCACCTGGGCTAAGAGCACAAAAACCTGCCATTGATACTGCGAATCGACCGGACCCCATTTTTGTTTCCCATCGCGGTAATCTCAACGGGCCAGATCCTGCTAATGAGAATCGGCCAGCCGCTCTCGAGGCCGTCGCAGCATCAGATCTCGAATGGGTCGAAATAGATATTCAGATTACCCAGGATTCAAAACTGGTCCTCGGCCATGATGATGAAATCAAAGTTGCTGGCCAGATGCTACGCATCAGCGAACGAGACTTTGCAGAGCTGCGTCAACTGGATGCCGGGATACTATCTCTGGAAGAAGCTATTCAACAATACGGCGATAAGGTGAAGTTCTTACTTGAAGCCAAGACCCCGAGGAGTGTTGACCGGGAATTGTTCTTCCCCCTTGAACTCTCTCGGATTGTAAAAAAATATCAGCTCCAGGACCGGGTGATCATCGACGGTTTTGATCGGTTGATTGTGGACTCAGCCAAGCGCCATTGTGATTGTCAGGTGGGATTTGATGCGCCTTTCCAAAAACCACTTTCCGCCATTGAATTTGTCGGCTATGCGGAAAGTAATCTCGATTGGGTCTATGTGCACGAGAAGGTCTTTAACAGCCAACTATTAGACGATGCACATAAGGCAGGTATCAAGGTGATGGTCTACACCGTCAATGACCCCCAACGTTTAAAGGACTGGGCAGGCTATTTGCCGGACGGCATTATCACTGACTATCAACAGGTTGCTAAAGCAGCGAGGTAAGAAAAGCGTGGTTATGCCAGTGAGCCTGAAGCTCACCGACATAACTTGCTCTGGGGAAAGCTAGATTAGATAGACCACTGAAAAGCCAGAGAATAGCTTTGGCCGGGATCTTCTTCAAAAATCACCACGCTACCGCGCTCGATTTCAACCGTCTCATCTAACAGGTTTTGGATCTTTAGTTTTACCGTAATGGCATCCGTTGGATACCAGGAGTAGGTTAAGTCCAGAGAATTAAACGGCTGTTCAAAGGCATCTGGCGCACCATTTCGACCGGCAACATAGAGGCGTTCACCAAATACGTTATAAACCAGTGTTGCGGTGTGTTGCGCATTCATCGAATCAAAACCAAACATGATGTTGGCAACATATTCAGAGGCGTTTGTTAACTCACGCTTAGCATTGGTTGGTGCGTCGGCATTTGGACCAGCGATTAGTTCTGAATCAAGCAGTGTGAAGTTACCTTGAATAAAGAAGGGTTCGAAGGACTCACCGAGGAAACCCAGATGCTTCACCCCTTCAATTTCGATACCGGTTAACTCTGCAGACTCTGCATTGACGATTTCACGCAAAATGGTCGTATCACTGGCTGGTGCTTCAAATAACTCAATAGGATTTTGAATATCTTTGTAGAACACCGACAGGGTCAGATTGTCATTGTTAGCAAAGAACCACTCTGCACGAATATCAAAGTTATCAACCGACGATGGCACAATGCCGGGGTTACCATCAACCAGATCACCGGTCAGCGGATCAACATAGGTAGCATCATTGATTTCACGCAGATCAGGTCTAATGCTAGTTTCACTGTAACCAAAGCGTAGCTGAAATTCTTCTGCCCACCAATTGCTCATGTATACAACTGACAGCGAAGGATAGACATCATCATTTTGAAACGAGCCTCGTTCCAGTGCAGCAGGATCAGTGGTAACTACAGGGTTTTGAATGGTAAAGCCAAGCACATTGTAGTCCAGGGCTACCTGCTTATAGTCTTCCCATCTGGCACCCAGAGATACACGCCAGGTTTCATTCCAGGTCCAGTCAACCTTACCGAAATAAGCATCGGTCATGGTCGCTGCAAGATAACTCTGACTATTAGTATTGGTTGTATCAAAGACAAAGTTGTTTGCTGGATCAAGAATATTCCCATCTGAAAACACACTACCAAGAGAACCATTTAGGATCGTTGGATCAGCAACCGAGAGTACCCCTAAGGAAAACTGATACTGGGTATAGATGCGAGCTTTCTGTGCGTGAGAATAACCTGCACTCAATTCAATCTCAGATGAGCGTGTAAAAATTGGTAGGGTTACACTCCAGCCATAGTTTTTTACATCATCATCAAGCTTTGTGAAGCGATAGTTTGAAGCGGTTGTATCCAGTAGCACAGAACTACTAAGTACAGCCCCACTAAGTGGGTCTGTGGATGTTTGCGCTTGAACATCAACCTGATTGGGAATATCTGTTGCTGCCCGGGCGTCCGAATAGAACCAATCAATCTGCATTTCTTCCGGAATCTTATCGAGAAAAGAAAATGGAATGAGTTCTTTGGTTGCCGCGCCAATATAGTGAGTACCAGTGACCTGGTTTACTGTCATATCCCGTTCTTCATACTTAAGTCTGTAACCACGAAAACCAGAACCATCAGACTTTTCACGATTCTCATTAAAGAAGTCATTGATCGCTGTCTCATCATCGGTATTACGAAGATATAGGCTAGTCGTTGTGATCTCATGATCATCAGTAAAGCGGATACCTGTATTGATATTGCTTGAGAGCTCTACCGAATAGGTAGACTCGGTTTCTGTATCAGTTCGCTCGACAGGGAAAGTCTGATTACGGCTCACCTGTGTTCTCTGCCGCCACTTGTTCTTGTAGCTAGCACCAGCAAGAAAACCAAACTCCCAGTTGTCACCAATAAACCAGTTGTTACCAATACTGCCTTTA
>CBDUKY010000470.1:0-2751 GCA_965367925.1 uncultured Pseudomonadales bacterium
TCAGGGAAACCGTAATCCCCGAAGCCCTTAATTTGTTCGAATATGCGCTCTGCAAAATCCCGATCGTGACCACGTTCCAACATACCGTTGATAAGTTTTTGCTGGAATATATCCAGCCCTCCCTTACGTTTCCATGCTGCCATGGCGCGACGTAATTGATCTGCTTCTCCAGGGGTAAAACCTGCCGCAACAACGGCGAGCTTAATGACTTGCTCCTGAAATATAGGTACTCCCAGGGTACGACCTAATACCTCTTTTACTGCATCGTTAGCATAGGTGACGGCTTCTTCACCGTTGCGACGCTTTAAGTAGGGATGAACCATGTTGCCTTGAATTGGCCCTGGCCGAACAATAGCTACTTCAATAACAAGATCATAAAAATTCTTTGGCTTTAATCTTGGCAACATGGACATCTGTGCTCGTGATTCGACCTGAAATACACCGACACTGTCACCTTGTTGTAACATTTGATAGGTCAGTGGGTCCTCGGCAGGGATATTGTCAATCCCAAGCCTTGTACCACGATATTCATTAATCATTGTTAAGCTTTTCCGAATTGCTGTCAGCATTCCTAAAGCCAGAACATCAACTTTTAACAAACCCAATGACTCAAGATCGTCCTTATCCCATTGAATAATCGTCCGGTCTACCATGGCCGCATTTTCAACAGGAACCAGATGGGATAGGGGGCCACGAGAAATGACGAAGCCGCCAACATGCTGGGATAGGTGCCTTGGAAACCCGAGGATCTGGTTTACCAGGCTCATAAACTGACCAATGATAGGGCTACGGGGATTGATACCAGCTTCTTCAAAGCGAGCCAGGAGTTCATCTCGCTTGTCCCACCAGGAAAGGGATTTCGCTAGATGGTCTACCAGTTGTAAATCCATACCGAGGGCTTTACCAACATCCCTGACAGCACTCTTTGGACGATAGGTTACGACGGTTGCTGCAATCGCTGCTCGCTCACGGCCATATTTCTTATAGATATACTGAATGACTTCTTCTCGCCGCTCATGTTCAAAGTCCACATCAATATCTGGTGGTTCGTCTCTTTCTTTGGAAATAAACCGTTCGAACAGCAGGTTCATCCGTGCCGGGTCAACCTCGGTAATCTTTAAGCAATAACACACGGCACTATTTGCTGCAGAGCCACGGCCCTGGCAAAGAATTTTCTGACTGCGAGCAAAATGCACTAGATCAAAGACGGTTAGGAAATAGTATTCGTATTCAAGTTCTGCGATCAAAGCAAGTTCTTTTTCGATCAAGGCGCGTACGCTGGCTGTTTCACCATCAGGCCAACGTTGCTTTACGCCTTCTTCGGTTAGTTGGCGTAAATATTCTGTTGGTGTCATATGAGGCGGCACGAGTTCTTCTGGATATTCATAACGTAGTTCATCCAGGGAAAAATCACACAGGTCAGCAATGCGAAGGGTTTCTGCCAGCAATTTTGCTGGATAGAGCGCCCCTATGATGGATAGTGGTCGTAAATACTTCTCGCGATTGGTAAACAACAGGCGGCCTGCCATTCGTACCGACTGCCCCATACGCACAGCGGAAATAACATCTAATAAGGCCTTGCGGTCCGGGTGGTGCATATGTACATCACCCATAGCGACCATATTGATCTGCAGTGCATCGCATAGTTCGAAAGCCTGTCGATATTGCTGAACCTCATGACCATCAGGAAATATCTCAACACCGAGCCAGAGACGATGTTTGAATATACTGGCGAGATATTCGCCGTGTTGTTGATTAAACCGCCGGGCATGGTTTGCATCGTTATTGAACCTGGAAGAGGGCAGCCAGATGGCAAGGCATTGATCAAGACCAAACTGTAGATCTTTAAGCTTTAAGTCGTATTCACCTTTTGCTGCACGTCGTCGAGCAATAGTGATCAGGTTGCATATCTGCCCGTAACCAACACGATTAGGCGCCAGCAAGACTAGATGGACATCCTCCATCAGTTGGAATTCACTACCAACAATCAATTGAATGCCGCATTCTTTAGCGGCTACATGGGCTTTAACCACACCTGCCATAGAGCATTCGTCTGTAATGGCAATTGCCCTGTAGCCGAGTTTGCTGGCCTGTTTCACCAGTTCGTCTGGATGAGATGCGCCACGCAAAAATGAGCAATTGCTGATGCAGTGCAATTCAGCATAGCCGTGATGATAGGTTTTCTGGGTGGACATATAGACTTACAAAGTACTGGTTATATATACAGTACTTTAAATAAGCCTTGTTGTTGTTGCAAGTAGCATTAACTACTTGCGAGGTTTAGATCAGCGTCGACCGAGGGTCTTTTCTAGTTCTAAATTTTCCCGATCCTGATTAATTCTGATGAGTTCATTGCTTCTTTTGCTAAGTTCTTTGCTCAATAGCTTGTACTCGGCTTCTAGCTTGCGACGCTCATCACTGTCTTTTTTGAGTGGCAGAATACGGGCGTAGAGCAATTCTGACTGGCTCTCGAGATTAGGAATAATTTTGCCTTTGAGATCATTGAGACGGTTTTTGAGGCGTGCAAGCTCCTCATCAATCATATCCATGTGTAATACCGAGCAGTCATTAAGAGGGTGTTATTAAACAAAAAAAGATCGTAGAGATAAACCTGTCTGGTCTAAAGCTGAACAACTTCTGCGATCTGGTCTGAATGGCCATCAACATCGTGAGACATAATAACGAGATCACGAGACATACCATTTCGGTCTTCAACATAATCCGCAAGAACGGCTTCAGGGACAAACCCAA
>CBDUKY010000471.1:0-2748 GCA_965367925.1 uncultured Pseudomonadales bacterium
CACCGACCTCACCCTTATCAGGGGTGCGCTCTAACCAACTGAGCTACAGACCCAACGGGCGATTTAGCCACATCGCGAGGGGGCGTATTATACGCAGCAGAACTCGTTTTACAACGTCGAATTAAGCATCATTTAATATCACTAGCTGATGATTCTTTTTACCCTTCTGAAGTAGGTAGTAACGACCAAACAATGCCGCGCCAGCATCGAGTTTTGCTTCCGCATCAGTAACCTTTTCGCCATTTAGGGACACGGCATTGCTTTGAATGAGCTTTCTAGCCTGACCCATGGTGACTTCACCCTTCGGCGTAACAGCAAGCCCAGAATCAACCAGTAGTTGTGCAATACCCATATTCGCGTCAGTAATTTTGGTCACCGGCAAGCCATCAAGGGCTAACTGATCGAGATCTTCTATTGCCAGTTCTGTCATTCTATTCTGGAACATGGCTTCAGAAATTCGCTCAGCGGCGGTCACACCGTCATCACCGTGAACAAGCCGCGTCACTTCCCGGGCTAGCGTAATTTGCGCCGCTCTTGCACCGGGATCCTGGGCTTGCGCACTGGCCACAGCCTCAATCTCATCAGCACTTAGAAAAGTAAAGATGCGTAAATAATTCACCGCGTCATCATCTGAGCAGTTACGCCAGTATTGGTAGAAGCTGTAAGGTGACGTTCTGTCTTTATCAATCCAGATCGCATTACCCATGCTTTTACCGAATTTCGTCCCGTCAGAATTGGTAATTAGCGGATAAGTGATTGCATAGCCCTGATCACCATTCATACGACGAACCAGATCAATACCGCTGGTGATGTTGCCCCACTGATCACTACCACCCATCTGAATCGTACAGTTGTAGTCCCGATTTAGGATCACATAGTCATAGGACTGCAAGATCATATAACTGAATTCCGTGTAACTGATGCCAGACTCTTCATCCTGAAGCCGACGCTTAATGGTTTCCTTCTGCACCATGGCATTAACGCTGAAATGCTTGCCAATATCACGTAAGTAATCAATCACTGACAACTGTTCTGTCCAGCTGGCATTGTCAACAACAATGGCTGAGTTCTCACCACAATCGAAGTCGAGAAACTGACTTGCCTGGACGCGAATCTTTTCAACGAAACGCTTTACCAGGTCCGCCGGCTTTAGCTCACGCTCAGAGGTTCTGCCACCTGGATCGCCGATCATTCCAGTCGCGCCACCAACAAGCAAAATCGGTCTGTGGCCTGCCAGTTGAAATCGACGCAGAGCAAGTAGCGGTACCAGATTACCAACATGCAAACTGTCAGCCGTGGGATCAAAACCACAATAAACCGTACGAGACCCCTTGGAGAGATGCTCAATAAGGGCTGGCTCACTGCTGACCTGGGCAATAAGCCCGGCAGAGCGCATTTGTCCAAGCAGGTTCACGTCTATGGTCATGTCGGGTTCCGTGGTGAAATTTTGTTTCGGGAAACTATTGTTAATAACCGGTTGTCCCAGTACCCTGCGCATCCGATTTTCACTGGACGTTTAGCTGGCATCCAGCACGCAAAAATCTGGCACAATCACTTAAGGGGATTGTTTCCTTGAGGGTGCGCAAAATACATTAAGTGAAGGGAATTTCAAGTCTATGCTCCCTACGCCAGTCAATAAATAGGACCCGGGTCGAATGCAGGCGCTCAGCCCTTCCATTAAATGTATATATTTTATATAGTTAGCAACAACTTATGAGAATTAACAATAAAAACACTATGTACCTCTCTGCTTTATGAAAGGTTATCCGAAATCTCATATCACCACTGCCGTGGTGCTCGCCATCTGTTTTCTACTGGCGATAAATGCCGTTCCCGCCAAAAATGACCCAGATGTTGCCCAGTTCCCGGTATCTTTATCTATTCAAACCACACCAGAGCAAGCACCTACTATTGCCGAGAATCAAACAGCAGCGGTAGCAGTCATCGAAAAGCCAGTCTCCTGGCAGGCGTTTAAGGTCAGTTCTGGCGATAGCCTGTCGTCTATTTTTAACAAGGCAGGACTATCCCCTCGAGATCTGCACGAAATCATATCCCTTGGGCCTGACACTTCGGTGCTTGGAAAAATTCTTCCTGGACAAACGATCTACGTTCACCTCAATGATGCAGGAAAACTAGAAACCCTGCGCTATGAGCTAAGCCCGTTGAAAAAGCTATTCGTTACCAGGCGGGGAGACACCTTCGAGGCTGAGTGGGATGTGCGTGAGCCGGAGGTACTACTCTCTTACAAGACTGCCCAGATTACTGATAAGAATCCATCTCTCTATCACGCCGGTAAGGACGCCGGCTTGTCCGACAATCTGATCATGAAGCTTTCCAATATCTTTCAATGGGACATCAGTTTTGCTCTGGACTTAAGACAAGGAGATAGCTTCACAGTCCTTTATGAGGACATCTATGTCGATGGTGAAAAGATCAAGGAAGGTAACATCCTGGCCGCAAACTTTAATAACTACGGCAAGACTTATACTGCAGTCAGGTATGAAGATAAGAACGGCACGAGCAACTACTACACACCCGAGGGACGCAGTTTACGCAAAGCATTTCTGCGGGACCCGGTCCATTTTTCCCATGTCAGTTCAAGCTTCAATCTGGCGCGCCTGCATCCTATTCACAAGAAGGTTATGCCACACCGGGGCATAGACTATGCCGCAAACCGTGGCACACCAGTTGTTGCCGCGGGTGATGGCAAGGTTTCCATTGCTCGTCAAAATAATGCTTCAGGTCGGT
>CBDUKY010000472.1:0-2738 GCA_965367925.1 uncultured Pseudomonadales bacterium
GGGATCTTAAGACATTTAGTTGGTGACCAAGCTCCATGATCTGTTTCTGCTGTGCAGCCAGCGCATCATCTAGTTGTTGAATAAGATCCTCTTGAAAGGCTAATTTGGTTTCAAGAATCTCGAATCGCTTTTCGATAATTTCGTCTCTATCCTCGTTGCTCATGATTTCTCCAGACTAGTAATTTAGCCTTACCTTCACACCATGCTCATGTAACCACTGTTTTAAACCAGACACCGTGTAGTCGCCATAGTGCACCATCGATGCTACAAGCGCAGCATCTGCCCGGCCTTCTGTTAACACTTCGAGCAGGTGTTCCGGTTTACCCGCGCCGCCGGATGCAATGACCGGAATTGAAACCGCTTCAGAGATCATCCGCGTCAGATTAATTTCATAACCTTCCCTGGTACCGTCTGCATCAATGGAATTCACCACAAGTTCACCGGCGCCAAGTTCCTCACCGCGCAATGCCCATTCGAGGGCATCAATACCCATGGGTTTACGACCGCCGTTGATTACAACTTCGTAGCCACTCGGAAAATCCCGACTTTCGGCAACCTTAAGGATGTCCATTGAAAGCACCACATTCTGGGTACCAATGGCATGGGCACACTCGGCAATTAGCTCGGGCCGCAGTACCGCAGCAGAGTTAACATTGATTTTTTCAGCACCAGCCCATAGCAGCTTGTTCGCATCCTCCACGGTACGGATACCACCACCGACAGAAAATGGAATAAAGACCTTTTCTGCAACAGATTCCACCACATCGAGCATGATGTTTCGTTTGTCGCTCGAGGCAGTAATATCGTAAAACACCAGTTCATCAAGGCCGTCTTCGTAGTAGGCTTTTGCCTTCTCTACTGGATCACCAATGTCTTTGGTATCAACAAACTTAACGCTCTTAGCGAGCTTTCCTTCTCGCACATCGAGGCAGGCAATAATTCTTTTACTTAACATGGGTCAACACCATCCCAATCTCGAAAGGCTGCGAGAATCGCAAGCCCCTTACGGCCACTCTTCTCCAGGTGAAATTGCGTCGCAAATAGATTGTCCTTCGCAATTATCGAACAGAAATTAATGCCATATTCCGTGGTCGCGACAATGTTCTCCTTAGCCGGACGGGTAAAGTAGGAATGTACAAAATAGAACTCATCACCGGCTTTAATATCCCGCAGCAAAGGATGGGGGCGCAGAATATCAATTTCATTCCAGCCCATATGCGGCACCTTTAAGGTTCGGTCAGGCAAATCAAAGCGCTCACAGGCACCAGAGACGATGCCAAGACATTCCTTGTTACCTTCATCGGAATATTCCAAGAGAATCTGTGAACCCAGACAAATCCCAAGAAAGGGTTTGCCAGACTGATAAAAGGCTCTTAAGGCTTCGAATAGGCCGCGCTCATGGAGCGTATCAATGGCGCTAGCGGCAGAGCCGACACCTGGAAAGATAACCTTGTCCGCTGCCAATACCTGCTCGGGATCAGATGTAATAAAGGCATCAATCCCAACCTCAGTACAGGCTCGCTTCACACTGCCGAGATTACCGGCGTCATAATCAACTATCGCGACCTGCATGTTAGAACCCTGGTTCAAAGAGCGCGCATTATAGAAGAACTCACCAGACGGAAACACAGACAATTCTTAACTATTCCCGGTTTAATTCCCGTCACAATATCTGTACTATGCGCTTGCTACAGATAATCTAACTTTTCCAAGCCTCTGTTAATCGCGACAACAACTGGTGCCCCATGAAAATTACTGTCGAACCTGGCCAACCGATACCGGTTTTCCAGCAGATCATTGATCAAATTCACTTCGCAATAAACACAGGTGAACTAAAGCCTGGTGATAAGCTACCGAGCATTCGTAGCTTTGCTGCTGAGCATCAGATTTCTGCAAACACCGTTGCCAAGGCATTCCGGCAATTGGAATTCAGGGGGCTAATCCAGGCCAAGGATCGCTCCGGCTTTGTGGTCAATCTAGCTGACCAGAGTCGCTATCAGGCACGGGGGGTTAGTGCGGATAAGAATGAGGTCCATAGTGTGGTGGATCATCTTGATGCGGGTGCCTTCCCTGGTGCCTTTTGTAAGATCACAGAAGACTTCCTCAGCGGCGACCCTGAAAAATGCAATGTTATCCATGCCGACGGTAGCGGTTCTAAATCAATTATTGCCTATCTGCACTACAAGGAATTTGGTGATCCACGGATATTCCACGGCATTGCCCAGGACAGTATCGTCATGAATCTTGATGATCTGCTCTGTGTTGGGGTTAACGGCAGGATATTGATTTCAAATACAGTGAACCGAAATGCACTTAATTGCCCAGGGGAAGTTGTTTCGGCACTGATTGAGGGTAGCGAACAGTTTATGGCCCAGTTGCGAGACAATGGGGTCAGTATCTACTCTGGTGGTGGTGAGACTGCAGACGTTGGTGATTTAACCGGCACAGTCGTCGTCGATTCCTGTGCCGTGACAGTTATGCGCAAAGCCGATGTGGTTCGCAATGAGATAGGTCCTGGCCTTGCCATTGTTGGCCTCTCCTCCACTGGCCAGGCCAGCTATGAGCAGAGCGAAAATAGCGGCATCGGCAGTAATGGGCTCACCAGCGCTCGTCACGACATGCTGAGCAAATACTATGCAGAGAAGTACCCTGAGAGCTTTGACCCAAATGTTACCCCTGACCTTGTCTACTGCGGTCCCTATCGACTAGAAGATAGCCTACCTGATTCAAAGCTTAAG
>CBDUKY010000473.1:0-2738 GCA_965367925.1 uncultured Pseudomonadales bacterium
CCAATGCCTATGGTGCTGAAGGGCTTGCGCTTGCGTCACTGTTGATGGCGAGTCTAACCGTTGCCTATAACATCTTAAGTGTTTTTATCCTGAGCCTGTATGCAAATGCGGAGCTAGTCTGGTCGAAGGTCATTCTCGATATTGTTAAAAACCCCCTGGTTGTCTCCATCGTCGTAGCGGTCACTGCATCAGCAGTTCAAATACCGATACCAGAAATTTTGCTGAGTGCAGGTGAGTATATTGGTGCCATGGCGTTACCCCTGGCGCTTATCGGTACTGGTGCTGGTATGAATCTCCGAACCTTGCGTGATTCGTCCTTTAGCACGGCAGGTGTTGTGATTCTAAAAACTTTGATCTTACCTTTTATGATCGCGGGTCTTGCAATAATGCTTGGATTCCGGGGTGTTACCCTTGGAGTCATGTTCTTACTCTTTGTAAGCCCAACAGCAACAGTGTCATACATCATGGTCAAAGCTATGGGCGCTAACGATGCATTGGCCGCGAACTTAATCATGACAACGACCCTGGTGAGTATCTTGACATGTAGTCTTGGCTTCTTTGTATTGCGAGTATTTGGTCTGGCGTAAGTCGAAAACCGTAAACCTCACCGGCAGGGTTTGCGGTGACGGTTATATGAGTTTGCTAAACGCTCAACAATATTAGTGCGCCAGCAATAATCATCACCATCCCCAGTAATTCCATGCGAGTGGGCCTTTCGCGAAAATAGAATACAGAGATTGAAAGCGTGATCAAAAACTCCACCTGACCAAGTGTCTTCACATAGGATGCAAGTTCAAGTGTCATTGCTGTGAACCAACCGACGGAACCGAGAACACTTGTGATACCAACAAATGTCGCCGGCTTCCAGAGTGTGACAGCCTTGCTAATCTCACCGGGATGCTGAAGGCGAACCCATATGAGACAAATGATAGTTTGCAAGGTGACCATATAGACTAGCGTGATCGCCGCACTAAAGGCAGCGTCGTTAATTCCAAACGACAAACTAGCATCGCGCAAAAACAAGGACGTTAGCGCAAATGACAAACCTGAGCCGAGCCCATAAATTGCAGATGTATTCCAGAGACTGCTGAGTCCACCCGTCTTGGAGATACTGATAATCACCAGCCCCACTACACAGGTAACAATAGCAATCCAGCCTGGGAATGATATCAATTCACCAAAAAAGAGATAACCGATACCAGCGGTTAATAGTAGCTCAGAGCGAATGTAGGTAGTGCCAACGGCGAAACTTCGCAAGGTGAATAGTTTAATCAGCAGCACCGTCGCTAGTATCTGTAATACCCCTGCAATTGAGGCACCAATAAAAAAAGTTGTCCCTGGCAGAGGTAGTGCACCACCACGGTCATGGACAAGGAAAACCAGATAAGCGACGGCGAAAGGTAAGCCGTACAAATAGCGTACAAGTGTTGCAGTCAGCGCTGAAACTTCACCGCTAAGTTGTTTTTGTGCTGCTGTACGCACTGACTGCATGCTAGCAGCAAGGAGTGTCCACCAGACCCACGATTCGATAATCATCTGGTAAGCAGCAAGTGTGTGTTTCGGTCACCCATAAAAATGCCTGCGTTCGTGCAGGCATTTTATTCAAGATCTCATTGGAATAACCAATGATACTTTCACATTACGAAGATGCCGGAAAGTAATTTCCCGATTTGTAACGTCTTGATAACCGCGGCTTAAAGCGCTTCCAAAATCTTTTCAGCTGACGAGACTTCAAAGGTTGGGCCAGACTCAACATTTAATGCTGTAATTACGCCATCCTCGGCAATCATCGAATAACGCTGGGATCTCGTACCCAGACCAAAAGCAGATCCATCCATTTCAAGCCCCATGGCTTTGGTGAATTCAGCATTGCCATCGGCAGCCATGATCAATTCCTCGGCATTTTTGTCCTTGCCCCACGCATCCATCACAAACGCATCGTTTACAGACAGACATACGATTGAATCGACACCTTTGGCTTTAATTTTGTCAGCATTTACAACAAAACCTGGTAGGTGCGCAGCACTACAGGTCGGTGTAAAAGCACCAGGCAAAGCAAATAGCACAACTTTTTTGCCGCTAAACAATTCACTGGTGGTTAAGTCCTGTGGACCCTTCTCACCCATTACTTTCATAGTCGCTTCAGGAACCTTATCTCCAACTTGTACTGCCATCGTCTTTCTCCTCAAATACATACAACGGAATTGAAGGCGCAGTCTCGCCCGATGCGCCCCGAACTTCAACCCTTCAAATCGTGTGGTCACTCTCCAGTTGCGGGCTCCATTACCCCCTTAGCTACCCTGACTCTCTATATCTGAATCCTGTTGGTCATCACTTGCAAACCTCGATATATTCATCACTGAAATTACAGGGGGGAACACATGGAACTGTCATTCGGCACTGAATACGAGGAATTTCGCGCAGAAGTCCGCAGCTTCATTGAAAAAAATCGCGCGGACTCACCTACCAGCAAGTCTTCAGCAGCAGATGCAAAACGCTGGCAAAAGCGATTAATCGAACACGGCTACACAGCCCGCACCATTCCAAAGGCTTATGGTGGTTATGGGGCTGAACCTGACATATTGAAATCCCGCATTATTGCGGAGGAGTTTGCAGAGGCAGGTGTCAACCAGGGTATGGGCGGTCAGGGTATTTCTATGCTGGTGCCAACTTTACTTGAACTTGGCACCGAGGAACAAAAGCAGGCATTTATTCGTAAGACCATTGAGGGCGATATG
>CBDUKY010000474.1:0-2736 GCA_965367925.1 uncultured Pseudomonadales bacterium
CAAAACCTTCTTACATGCCGCCCCTTGTTCGGCGCTAGCTAAAAGAAATGGCGAGGACCTGCTTGGTCAGGGCAATATCCAGTTATTCGTTAACGGCGAGCAGCGCCAGCAAGGTGATATCAATCAGATGATCTGGAAGATTGAAGAAATCATTAGCGAACTTTCGCAACTGTTTCCATTGAAGGCCGGTGATCTTATATACACAGGGACCCCTGCTGGGGTTGGACCGCTTAATGTCGGTGATACCCTGCTGGGCATTGTCGAGCATGTTGGCACGTTAAATATTAGTATCGCGCCTGCGAAAGAGATTGAAGATGCCTGATAGCTCACAACGTTTTCTCTTTGAGGCGACGGACATTCGCGGCGATATTGTCCAGATCGATCAAAGCCTGAAAGAGATTCTTAAACTGCACCAGTATCCACCGCAAATTGAACGGCTATTGGGTGAGTTTTTTGTGGCCAGCGCCTTGCTTGCCTCGACCATAAAATTTAAAGGTCGTCTGGTACTGCAAGTCAGAAGTGAGGGGCTGGTGCCATTGTTGATGGTTGAAGTCAGTGATGATTTGAAATTGCGCGGTATTGCCAGGCTTGCTGAATCTGCAAGCGAACTGCTTGGCAAGGCAGAGGCGAAGGGAATACCACTGGTATTTTCTGAGTTATTTGCTGGTGGCTCTCTGGCAGTGACTGTTGATCCTGTAAACGGAGAAAGGTACCAGTCTCTGGTTCCACTCGTTGGAGACAGGCTGGCAGATTGTTTGATGCATTATTTTGATCAGTCTGAACAGCTTAAAACCTACCTCTACCTGACATCTGATGGGGAAGCAGCGGCAGGCATATTGTTGCAACAGCTTCCAAAACAATTGGTGACTGCTGAGCAAGATCGAGAAAACCAATGGCAGCATGTAAAAATTCTTGGCGAGACACTTCGCCCGGAAGAAATTATTCAACTGTCGGCCATCGATGTAATTCAGCGTCTATATGGCCAGGAAAATGTACGTGTGATGGGTAGCGAGATGATCGCGTTTCAGTGCAGCTGCTCCAGAGCACGGACAGCAAATGCATTGCTGGCACTAGGAGAGGCTGAAGTTGCTTCTCTATTTGAAGAGCAGGATGTGATTCAGATGCATTGTGAATTTTGTAACAGCCATTACGATTTTGACCGAAACTCGTTAACAGAAACACTAAGGGGTAACCGGCCGAAGCATTGACGGCACGACCCTGATGGTTCAGTTAGACTGGTTTTCCCAGTTAGCACAGATTGAACGGGGGACTTATGGACCTTATTGCACGAGCACGTGACTGCAAATTATGTGTGGCCGAGTTACCACAAGCACCAAGACCTATCTTGCAAGGTACTAGCCAATCAAAAATCCTCATTGCCGGCCAGGCACCAGGGGCGACTACTCGTGAGAAGGGTATACCGTTCGATGATCCTAGTGGCGAACGATTAAGAGAATGGATGGGCGTGAGTCGTGCCGAGTTTTACGATGAAAACCTTGTTAGTATTTTGCCCATGAGTTTTTGTTTTCCAGGCTATAAGAAGAGTGCCGATGGAAAAAAGAATCTGGGCGATCTGCCTCCGATACCACGCTGCGCTCAGACCTGGCGTGCTGATTTACTTGCAGAAATGAATCAGATCCAACTGACACTGGTGATTGGGCAATATGCCCAGGCGTGGCACCTACCAGAAGCGACCCGGTCGGCAAAAAATCTCACAGAACTTGTGAAGGGTTGGCGTCAATTTGGCCCAGCGATTGTACCCATGCCACATCCTAGCCCAAGAAATAATCGCTGGTTGAAGCTAAATCCCTGGTTCGAAGCAGAGGTGTTACCGGCACTTAGATCACGGATCGCCGCAATCATTCGGTTGCCGGGCTCTCCAGATCAAGCTTGATTAAGAGTCTGTTATTGATTCGGCCAGCCAGGGTGGAGAGCACATTGCCGAAGCGCATCTGGATTGGGTATTTCTTAATAAATGCAGCATAGATTGCTCTCGCTGGTGTGTCGCTAGTTTCAAGACTGGCAACACCTTCAATCCACTGATTGTCACGTAGCTTGCCTCTGACATCACAGGCAGCAATCTTTACCTGGGGATTGTTGCGAATCCGTTTTACCTTCCCTGCCTTTGATTCAGAGAATACGTAATAGGCACCCTCGTATTCAGCAATCCATACAGGTGTTGCTACTTCGACCCCGCTTTTCCGAAGGGTGACCAGACTGACATACTTTTCTTCACCAGGGTCAAAGGGCCTCATGCGGGCTGGCGGATTTCGATTTCATGGCTAAGGGCAGCGATACGGTCATCCCAGGCCTTCTCGAAATCATCAGTCCACTGGTCTGCAATTGTCTCTTTAACCACTGCCTTCACAGCATCCAGCAGATTCTTGTACATATGTGGTTCGACACTATAGGCAAGGGCATGATTGTTGACTTCAAAATTTAGATAACTCTGTTCGTCTTTATAGTCATCCACCATCAGTACTCGCATGACTTCTTCCATCATCTTGCCGCGAACCAGATCATCGATGTGAGACATCAATGCCTTCGAGCCAGGACAATTGTCAAAGTAGCGATCATAGATAAGGGGTGTCACATCCACCCCGGTTTCTGCAGCAAGTTCTAGCGAGGTAATAACAAGATTAGTCATTTCAGGTTGCTCCTGACGTTTCCAGGTCTTCCCGTAGGTAACGGGCAGCGTTGATATAGTTTACAAAAGAGATCAGGTAAACGAAACTA
>CBDUKY010000475.1:0-2734 GCA_965367925.1 uncultured Pseudomonadales bacterium
ATGCCGACATGCGATTTTGGGAGTTCACTGTTGTATGATTTTAGACTCCATTTCTCTCTAGGCTACCAACTTGGAACAAGTGACACTGGAAAGAACGTCGGTACACCGCCTTCAAAGTGAAGCAATTGGCCAGGGCTATCTGCTAAATATAGGTTTGCCACCCGGCTATAAAGACACAGGAGACCCCTATCCAGTGGTGTATGTTACCGATGGTGGTCCTCAATTCACGGCGCTGCACTCGGTAACACCATTGATGCAGATGACAGGGGAGTTAACCCCATTTGTCACGGTTGGTATTACCTACGATGTAGAACAATCCATCCACGCCCTGGCGCTGCGAAATAGAGATCTCACTCATTCAAAAGGTGTTGTTGATCCAGGAGAGGCTGCGCCAGATTGGCTAACTGCACTTCCCGTGGTAGAGGCAGGTGGTGCAAGGCAATTTCTGAGGTTTATCAACAATCAGGTAAAGCCTTATGTTCAAACCCACTTTAATGCGTCATTAGACAGTACCTATGCCGGGTTTTCTTTAGGCGGATTGTTTGGCTTGTTTACTCTCTTTACGGAACCAGACGCTTTCCAACGATATGTGATTGGTAGTCCTTCAATCTGGTGGAACCAAAAGGATATCTTATCCATTGAGAGCGCTTATGCGAGAGATCATGATGATCTGGCTGCAACCGTCTATATGTCTAGTGGTGGTTTAGAAGAACCGGCTAAAGCACCTGACAAGTTTTCCATGGTGACAAATATGGTTAATCTTGCGTCGACCCTTCAGGCTAGAGAATACAAGCATCTGAAACTAATTTATCAAGTGTTAGACGATGAAACGCATATGTCTTGTGGTCCGCTTGCGATACTAAGAGGTGTGCGAAAGGTCTTTGGTTGAAACTGCGAAAGTAGTTGAATCGATACCATGTTTTTCCAGCAGGTTCTAAAGACCAATTGACCAGAGGCTTTAGTATCAGCTCATGAGATTAATAATCAGGTAAAAATAGGGGGTTTTTGCAATGGCGCGATCAGAGCATCATCCAAACGGTTTGATTCATTACAATCCTCAGTTGTCCTACAGGGGTTACACGCTTTTCCCCGCTGGTCAGGACAACGCTTTTCTTATCGATATGGAAGGGCGCTTTGTCCACAGGTGGACTTGTGACCTGGGTATTGCGAATCCTACCTTGTTGCCTAATGGCAATCTGCTCACAACGGCATCACCATCACCGGATCTGGAGGGGCAAAGAGGATTAAATGGTCAGGCTGCGGCGGTGTATGAGCTTGACTGGGATAGCAATATTGTCTGGCGCTACGATGATCCCTGGATGCATCATGACTACGAGCGGTTACCGAACGGGAATACGCTGATTATTAAATGGGATTCGTTACCAAAATCCCTGGTCAAGAAAGTCAAAGGTGGCTATCACGAGAAGGGTGACGACCCAACCAAGATGTTAGGTGATGTTGTTATTGAAGTGACCCCGGAGGGTGAGATTGTAAAAGAGTGGAAGAGCTGGCAGTACTTCGATCCCAAAACGGAAATAGGTGGGCCGCTCTCACATCGCAAAGAATGGAGTCATTGCAATTCTATTTCGCTTGCGCCCAATGGGGATTGGTTATTGAGCTTTCGCCGCTTGAGTAAGATTATGCAGGTCAACCCAAAAACCGGCAAGGTTCGCTGGAAGTGGGGTGATGGCACTACCGCTGCACAGCATGACGTGAAGTATTCAAGCGAAAACACCATCATGATCTTTGATAATGGTGTTAACCGAAAAACCATGGACTATTCCAGAGTGCTCGAAATTGATGCCAGGACGAAAGAGATACTATGGGAATATGCTGATAATCCCCCGTTTTCCTTCTATACCATCATGGGTGGCAGCGCGGACCTGTTACCTAATGGTAATGTGTTAATTTGTGAGACGGCAAAGGGGCAGTTCTTCGAAGTGACACGGGATAAGAAAGTGGTGTGGGAATATATTAACCCGATGTTTGTTAGCAACCCCCGACTTGGCGGGCGTATGAATCTGGTGTTCAGGTGTCATCGCTATGGACCAGATTTTGAGCCATTACGAAATAAGGATCTTGATCCGGCCCGCTATAAAAACTTGAACAGGCTTTATGGCACTGGCTAGATGTATTGTTGAAGTGTTGCTTTGCCGCGTTACTAAGCCCATTAGCCTGTATAGCGAAACCAAACCGTTAGTTTAAGGAATGAACTTGAAAAAATTGGCCCTGATAAGTTGGTTGTTGCTAGTGGGCGGATGTAGTTCAACTACTAGTCTAAATGGCATGTATTTGAAGCAGAACTACTTGCAGATAATTCAATATGCTAATCAATATGACAGTCTTGATGATTATGGTGTATGGAAGGTTTGCCAGTCTCTTGCACGGGCTGAACTATTTGACGACTTTTATGTTTGTGAAGCTGAGTTAAAAGCCCGGGTATATAGTCAAAATGATTTGATTGCTGACAGTTTTACACCATCCATGAAGACCGCGATGTTTGAGGCAATGGAGGCGGAAGTGGAGCTAGGGCTGGGCCGTTATCAAAATGCAGTCGACCTGAGTGAACGAGTCATTCAGCGTATGGAGGCCGAGCCTTATTCGATGCTGCTGATATCCGATACCGGGCAACTTGCCTATGAAGCAACCAAAGTATTATTGCGTGCTGAGGCAGCCATAGGTGATCGGGAAAGAATGCTGGCGGCCATCGAGAAAGCAAAGCGTCTAGCGTTGT
>CBDUKY010000476.1:0-2691 GCA_965367925.1 uncultured Pseudomonadales bacterium
TAGATGATCGCCAGTTCTATGTGAACCATGAAGCAGAATATGTTTCTCATGAGTTCCAGCTGTTCTGGGATGTGGGTGAGAATCTGACCTTTACCTCCGGTATTTTCTTCTATGATTCTGTGATCGACCAGCGTTATGACTTCTACTCGGCTACGAGTCAGAACAAATACTCTAATCCAGCATTTTCCTTAGATAATATCCTGTCGCTTGCAGCACCTGGTGCAGTACCCGGTGATCCACCCCTTGGTTTCTTGTTCGGTGCAACACCAATTGATGTAAACTCGGCTAAGACTGCGGCAATCGCAGCCAATGCACCGACTAGTACATTCACCATTGCCACGTCTTTCTGGGCTGGTGAAGCAGCACTTGGTGGTGTTCAAAATGGCCCAAGTAATACACCAGGGTCTGACTTACACAGTACAAATAAGACTGAACGAGAAGCTTTCGCTGCCTATACGCAAGGTGTATGGGATATTAACGACAAGTTCACCTTAACCTTTGGTATTCGCTATGCGGAGGATGACGTGAAGGGTGAAGAGCAACTTTCTCGTTATGCTGAGTCCATGACTGTGCAGGACTTGTTTGGAATTTCCTTATTGCAAGCAAATATATTGCGTGGTGCTATCGACGGTGATCCCACAAGTGCAACCTTCTTGCAACCAACTGGCGCTGTTGAGCTATGGTTAGGTGGCACGCCAATTAATTTTGGTGCCTACCGGGATGTTGAGCGTGTGGATGATGAAGTCACATGGCGTTTGAATCTAGATTACAACTGGACTGATGATGTGCTTGTTTACGGTAACGTGACAACCGGTTACCGTTCAGGTGGTTTCAACCTGGCGTTCTTCAGTCAGACGCCTCAGTACGAACCAGAAGAACTTATTGCTTACGAGTTGGGTTTGAAAGGTCAGTACTTTGATGCAACCTTGCAGCTAAACGCGTCTATCTACTTCTATGACTATGAAAGCATTCATACCTTCACAGAAGAAGCATGTCCTGCAGTACCTACACCACAAAGTATTGCAAGTGCTTGTGCTGTATCTGAATCAACGTCATCTGTACAGGCAGCGCCTGGTGCAGAAGTCAAAGGTGCTGAGGCCGAGATCCTATGGTTGGCAACTGACAACTTGACCCTTGGTGGTAATTTATCTTTCACACAAGCTGAGTTCACTGAATCCTTCTTTGTGGTAGACGGTGCAGATCCTTCCATTCCTGGTGCGATCTATGATGCAACAAACGAAACAGATCGTCGTCGTGATGCGAAAGGTAATCAGCTTCCTCAGGTACCTGAGTCTAAGCTATCAGCCTACGCTAACTACGAGATACCACTAGGTGGCAATGGTTCAATTAACTTGCTTGCAAGCTATAGCTACATTGATGACGTTTACTTCGGTTCGTTTGAACAAGAGCTTGATAAAGCCCCTGCATATGATCGAATCGATTTGCGTGCTACCTGGACTAGTCCTTCTGAAAGCTGGATTGTGACTGGTTTTGTAAATAACGTAACTGACGATCTTGGTATTCGATTCATCGAACGCCATGGTGGCGACGACGGCTACCGTCGTACAGCGCAGGTTACTGAGCCACGTCTATTTGGTTTAGAAGTTAGTTATACCTTCCTAAACTAGTAGTATCAGGCTAGAAATGAAAAAGGCGACCAACTGGTCGCCTTTTTTTTGCCTGCATATATTTATTCGGCAATCTAGCTATTGCTCTTCAAGGACTCCTGTTGGAGATTCAATGACAGATTGAATCGTTGCCATTTTTGCAAGTATGGCTTTTGCCTGGGGTTCAGTGAGTCCATATTGAGCACTATTTTTGAGCTCGTCAAATTCCTTTAGCAGACCCTTCTTGTACTTTACGACGCATTTTTTCCAGCGCTTCTCAGCGCGATTAAATCTCGAGAGCTTGTAACTATCGACACCCTCTCGATTTGATGCGCCTGTCGTATCAACAACATCCTTGCCAGCACCGGGTAGCTTAGGTTGTTCACATCGATTGTCAGGTAAGGTCCAATCCAATGCTGCCTGAACCTTAGGGTGTAGATCCGTTGCACCTGACGTTATAGCTGGTGCAAACAGCATCACCGCTGATAATGATAAAACCTTTAACTTCATTTCCCCCTCCCTTTTTATTGTTTGTCCTTGATGGTATTGCAAGCGGTACTACCACGCAAATAGGGAAAGACCTGGTCGCTTAGCCAGGCAGCCTATACATTGCGATTTGAATGTCATCTTCGCCTGTATCCGCGTAGTTATCATCTATTCTAGCCTTGATGTAGTCGCGCCAGCTAAATGGCTTGTACCTGGGTTCGCCGGTCTGGATGGATGCGAGTGGCTCAATCATGGCATCGTATCGCGGTTGATAGAAAAAGGGCGTGCTGTATCTACCATTGTGTTTCATCGGCAGTACGCGATGAACCGCTGCCTTATAGACATCGTTCGTTTGTACTTGTAGCGCGTCTCCGAGATTTACCACAAAGGTGTTCCCCTGAGGTGGTACATCTATCCAGCCATGTTCCGTGGAAAGAGCTTGTAAGCCACCAACATTATCCTGAAGTAGGAGTGTAATAGTGCCAGGGTCCGTGTGGTGATGCAGTGCCATATCACCAAGCGGGTTTTCCTCTGCTCGTTCCTGATGATCGAGCGGGTCATCTGTTGGGTAGTAATTAAGGCGCATAGAACTAGTGTG
>CBDUKY010000477.1:0-2684 GCA_965367925.1 uncultured Pseudomonadales bacterium
TATGGGATTCCCGGGTAATTCATTGCAGTAGTGGCGGTGTTGAACCACCTGAAGCGGAACCAAAGTTGCTCCGCGCGATATCGCTTGTATGCATGATGCCAAAACGTCTTACACCACCAGAAGTGATAGAGGCGCGTAAAGAAGCCGTTGAAAAGGTTATTTCAACTACAAACTGGACGGACCAGTTAGTCAATGCTGACAAGTTTGCACCAATCCTGGCGGAACCTAATCCAGAGCGTTTCCATCGTCCAGATCCACCCAAATTAAACGAAGCCCAGAGAAAACTGGTTGGCTATTAAGCGAAATTAATAAATTAAAAAGGGGAGTTAAGTCGTGTCTAGTGCTACTAATAATCTACCAACCTGCTCGCACTGGCGAGTACATACGAAGACAGTCGCTGCAGCTATTGCAGCTAGTTGGCTAAGTTTGCCAGCAGCGGTGAACGCAGCGAGTAATGTTGCTCAAAATGAAATCGAAGAGGTGGTCGTAACTGCACAAAAAAGGGAGCAGTCCATTCAGGATGTCGCAGCCTCTATTACTGCACTTTCATCTGACGAACTTGAGGCAAGAGGGATAAAGGATTTATCTGACGTGCAGTTTGCGGTGCCAAGTGTGCATTTCGGCGGTAGCCTGGGTGACCATGATATCTCTATTCGCGGTATCGGTGCCTACAATCGTTTGCCTGGTGTCGCGGTAAGTATTGATGGTGTTTATCAGGCCAGAACGGCAACCGCACAGCTGTATCAGTTAGACCTTGAGCGAATTGAGGTGCTTCGCGGCCCTCAAGGAACGCTCTATGGAAAAAACTCGAATGGTGGTGCCGTTAACTTTGTCACAGCAGATCCGACGCCAGAAGCGACGGGCAAGTTAGGGTTCAGCTATTCGGACTATGACGAGTATATGCTCGAAGCTGTCTATAGTGGCCCGATCACTGACAATATCTCGTTTCGAATTGCGCTTGACCATTTGGATAGAGGAGAGGGCTGGGTAAAGAATAACGTACCTGGCCAGGAAGACATTATGCAGGGAACAATGTCTAACTTTCGTCTAAAGGTTAAAGCTGATGTTACAGATAATTTGTCTATGGACTTTATGTATGCCAAAGGCACGATCGACGGTCCCATGGAGCAGTATGTTCTCTACACTGACAATCGCAATCTTGCGACCGGTATACCCCAGCTTCTAAATGCGACTGTCACCACAGAGCCGCTCGAAACTTTCTCTGATACAGACACTGACACAGATCGCGAATATGATCTGGCGAGTGTGACTGTTAACTGGGAAGGTGAGTCGATTTCCCTGAAGTCGATTACAGCTTATCAAGAGTTTGACGATAGCTTTAGAACTGACCGTGATGCTTCAGATCTGCCCATCATTGATTCAGACGACGACACCCTCTCTGATACCTTTAGTCAGGAATTTAATATCTTCGGTGGTAATGATGCGGTTACCTGGGTCGCCGGTCTTTACTACATGAAAGATGAAGGTGGTCGAAGAAATATTTTCAACAATGCATTGCCTATTCAAGGTTTGCCACTACCCAGCATATTTGACTTCAATCAAAGTGAATATGAAACCATATCCCGGGCTGCATTTTTTGATGTTACCTGGGACTTTTCTGATAGGGCCAGAGTAAGTGCTGGCGTTCGTCGCACCAAGGATGAAATTTCAGAAAGCCATGTGATTGATTTTTTTGTCCTGACACCTACACCAGTGTTGGCAGTCCAGGTGTGTGATCAGTCTGTTGATGAGGATTGGAGCGCGACGACAACACGAGTTGTCGGTCAATATGATCTAAATGATACGTCCAATGTTTATCTGTCTTACTCCGAGGGTTATAAGGCTGGCGGGGTTGCGCAATATGAATGTACACCAGCTTACAACCCAGAAGAGGTAACGGCCTATGAACTAGGTTACAAGGCAAGCTTTGGTGAAGGTAGCACGAATTTGAATACCTCCATATTTTACTACGACTATGAAGATTTTCAGGTTAGTCAGGTTCAAGGTATTGGTAGTGTGACTCGTAACGCTGGTGACGCTGAAGTAAAAGGTGCGGAACTTGAGTTGTCGACTATCTTTAATCAAAATTGGTCGGCAACTATGGCGCTTACGTTGCTCGATACTGAATATGGAACCTTCTCAAACTTTGATGCCTTCGCGCCAGCGCTTGGCAATCAAGATGCGACAGGAAATCCATTAAACAAGGCACCAAAAACTAGCCTTAATGCGGGTATCGTCTACTCCACACCTGTTGCCTGGGGCGGAAATATTAATGTCCGACTAAATGCCGCTTATCGTTCTAGAGTCTACTTTAGAGAATTTAAAGTGAAAGAAGATTCACAAGATAAGCATACGATTGTGAACCTGAATGTTGACTGGCAAAGTCCAACAGGTGCCTGGCAAGCAAGGCTGTTTGCTAAGAACCTTACTGACGAGGAATATCTGACTAATATTCTTGCAGCAGCAAGTGTTGGTGGTAGATTCGCAACCTGGGGCGCGCCCAGGGTTGTTGGTGCTCAACTTACCCGTCGCTTTGGTGCCTTCTAATGGCAAGACACATAACACTGTCGAGGATTCTATCGGGCTTGTGTTTGCTAGTTGTTACTGCTTGTACTGGTCCGATGACTTCGAACGCAGACCAGCGGGACGTGATTGGTAGCGATATTGTGACGACCGCGAGTGGT
>CBDUKY010000478.1:0-2679 GCA_965367925.1 uncultured Pseudomonadales bacterium
AGCGCAGGGCGCAGAACAAAAGCCATCATTAGTCGGCTTTCGAAAAATAAAGACAGTTGCAGTGTGCAGTAGAAAAATGGCCGCATCAAGAGGCTATAATTTGGGCAGGGCAACAAGCTTGTTCGCTATCGAACACTTATTAAGCAACTAAAGTGATATTAGACAGTTGAAATAATAGCGGCGCGTATTTTACCACCAAAAATGTCCCTGCATCAATGTGGGAAATGTAATATCAGACGGATGGCAGCACCTAAATATGCTTAAAAAATAGGCAATTAGCGCACCATTTTCGTCGGATCTACCCACTCATCGAACTCCGCGCTTGTGACAAAGCCGAGCCGAATCGCTTCCTGCTTCAGGGTGGTATTGTTCTCGTGGGCTGCCTTGGCGATTTTTGCTGCATGCTCGTAACCGATTTTTGTATTAAGGGCGGTGACAAGCATCAGGGAATTGAAAAGGTTGTCCTGGCAGTTTTTTAGATTAGGTGAGAGCCCATTAATGCAATGGACCTGCAAAGATACGCAAGCATCTCCCAGGAGTTCGGCAGATTGAAGAAAGTTGGCTGCCATCATGGGCTTAAAGACATTTAGCTGAAAATGGCCTTGCATACCACCGCTGGCAATAGCGACATCATTACCGATGATCTGTGCACAAACCATGGTCATGGCTTCACACTGGGTGGGGTTTACTTTCCCAGGCATGATGGAAGAACCAGGTTCGTTGGCGGGAATATTGTATTCGCCGATGCCGCTTCTTGGCCCCGACGCAAGCCAGCGTATGTCATTGGCGATTTTCATCAGGCTAACTGCAACCTGCTTTAGTGCGCCATGGCTTTCGACGAGTGCATCGTGTGCGGAAAGTGCCTCGAACTTATTGTTTGCGGTGATAAAGGGGAGTTTTGTTAGTGCAGCAATTTTTTCTGCAACCAGTTCTGCATAACCTTCAGGGGTGTTGATACCTGTACCCACAGCGGTACCGCCAAGGGCAATCTCGGACAGATGCGGTAGGGTGTTATTGATTGCCTTGATGCCGTGGTCAAGTTGTGCAACCCAGCCGGAAATTTCCTGGCCAACGGTTAAAGGTGTCGCATCCATTAAATGGGTTCGGCCAATTTTCACGACATCTGCGAAAGCAGCGGCCTTTTCGCTCAGGTTATCGCGAAGTTGCTTGATGCCAGGCAACGTTGTCTCTACGAGTGTTTTGTAACAAGCACTATGCATTGCGGTGGGAAAGGTATCATTACTTGACTGGGATTTGTTCACGTCGTCATTAGGATGAATGTCGGTCATACCCTGGCCTAATTCCTTGCCTGCAAGGACATGGGCACGGTTAGCGATAACCTCGTTGATGTTCATATTTGATTGTGTGCCGGAGCCTGTTTGCCAGATTACAAGCGGAAACTGATCATCAAGTTGGCCAGCTAAAATCTCATCGCAAACTCTGGAAATCAGATCTCGTTTTTCGCTAGAGAGAACTCCTAGTTCGCAATTTGTCTCGGCAGCGGCCTTTTTTAAAATAGCAAAGCTATGAATAATGCTGATCGGCATGCTAGCAGCAGGACCGATTTTGAAGTTATGCCTTGACCTCTCAGTCTGAGCGCCCCAGTACTTATCTGCCGGCACCTGAACTTCACCCATAGTGTCTTGTTCGATTCGAAATGACATTGGTTAACTCCTTACCTTTGACCTTATTAGTCGTCAGTGACCTTTCCGCGCAATCCCTTGGTTCTGCCATGCTTGACCTTGGAGTCAACACGTTTTTTTTGCGATGCCCGGGTAGGTCTGGTTGGGCGCCGGGGTTTTTGCTTTTTTACTGCCGATTGAATTAGCTGCACCAGGCGAGCCAGAGCATTCTCGCGGTTTTTCTCCTGAGTTCTAAATTGTTGAGCCTTGATAACAACCACTCCATCAGTGGTGATGCGTTGATCTTTAAAGTTGAGCAGTTGTTCTTTATAGGCTTCTGGTAACGAAGACTTATTGATATCAAACCGTAAATGGATGGCGGTAGACACCTTATTAACATTTTGCCCACCAGGACCCTGGGAACGTATTGGATTCAGTTCGATCTCGGTGTCTGGAATCGAAACGTTCGGTGATATCTGCAGCATAGTAATCGTGTGGTTGCGCAAGTAAGCCTAGTTTACCTAATCGGGATACAAATAATCTTGTCGGTTCCGATGGATTAAGCCCTCGGGTCACGTACAATGAAAATCATGCCTCTGGAGGAAGGGAGTTTCAGGTGGTTTCACGAATTAGTCTCGTTAGCATGGGTTTAGTTGCCTGTGCATTGTGCCTGGCAATCTTCTTCCAGGGCGGGACAACACAGATTCTACAATTAGGGGTTGTTTGTCTCTTGCTAGTAGGGGTGGTGGCCAGGCTCTGGGTCTCCATTACAGCCGGGAGTATTAGCTGGTCGCGCTTACACACCGTGCTGGTTCTGTACGCCGTGCTGTTGGTCTTGAATATCTATACCTCGATTTTTGCAGAAAACTCGATCCAGATAAGCTGGTTGTTTCTAAGTATGCCAATGGTGTTACTGGTCGTGGGCAGGCTTGAAGAAGATCGATGGATTCGTCTGGTGGGGTATCTTTCTCTGCCACTTCTCGTTTCTGTGGCCTGGGGTTATCTTGAGTATTTTTCACTGGGTGGGCGTGCATCAGGACCTGTGATTGATCCTAAT
>CBDUKY010000479.1:0-2666 GCA_965367925.1 uncultured Pseudomonadales bacterium
AAACCTGGCTCGACCCAGCGCTTCAACCACTGGTCCGGCAAGCGATTGATGGTCACGGGTTTGCACGAACTGAGGACTGGTCTGCTGGTGCTGTAGTAGAACCACCAGCTGGTGACCTTGCCCGGGTAACCAGTATTCCAAAAACAAAGCCCAATGCTGATGTGGCAATCATTCTCGATAAAGCCAGAGGGGGCGAAAAGCTTGATGAAGCAGATATCGTAAGGCTGTTTAAAGCACGTGGTGACGACTTTACCCATGTCTGTCAGGCTGCCGACGAGATTCGTAAAGCAGTAAATGGTGACACGGTTACCTATTGCGTTAATCGCAACATTAATTACACGAATGTTTGCTACTTCAAGTGTCAATTTTGTGCCTTCTCCAAAGGCAAGATGAGTGAAAACCTTCGCGGCCGTCCTTACGATCTATCCCATGAAGAGATTATGCGTCGCACGACCGAAGCCTACGAGCGAGGCGCATCTGAAGTGTGCCTGCAAGGTGGTATACATCCTGAGTACACTGGTCAAACCTATATCGATATCTGTCACAGTATCAAGCAGGTTGCTCCCGACATGCATATCCATGCATTTTCTCCGCTAGAAGTCTGGCAGGGTGCGCACACCATGGGCGTGAGTATTTCTGAGTTTCTTGGTGAGCTAAAAGAAGCGGGACTTGGCACCTTGCCAGGTACTGCCGCGGAAATTCTCGATGATGAGGTCCGTGCAACATTGTGTCCTGACAAGATTAATACGGCGCAGTGGCTAGAAGTTATGGAAGCGTCCCATGAGCAGGGATTTAATACAACTGCAACTATTATGTACGGCCATATAGAAAAATATGAACATGTCGCGCGCCATCTCCTGCGCGTCAGGGCACTTCAGGAAAAGACCGGTGGCTTTACTGAATTTGTAATTTTGCCATTTATTCATATGGAATCACCGCTATATCTGAAAGGTAACGCGCGCAAGGGACCAACATTCCGCGAGGCGATATTGATTCATGCGATTGCGCGATTGGCACTGCATCCGGTTTTTGAAAACATTCAGGCATCCTGGACCAAGCTTGGTCATGATGGCGTAAGAGCCTGTTTGCAAGCTGGTGTTAATGATCTTGGCGGCACCCTGATGAATGAGACGATTACCCGTGCAGCAGGTGCAAGTCATGGCCAGGAAACCTCACCAGAGGAAATGGAGGAAATTATTCATAGCGTTGGCCGCATTCCAAGACAGCGTACAACCAGCTATGGAGATGTTAACGACCTGCAGAAGCAGCGATCGTTTGGCGCTAAAACCCTTGTGGAACCAACTTATACTTCAGCGAAGAAGTATGAGCGGACCAAAAGTGGTGTACAGAAGAAAAAGGATCTTGTTCGTCCAGGTCTGGGTCAGACCCAATTACCAGGAGAAGATAAGATTACCGGTGCAGATATCATCTAGCTGATGCTGCGCGAACAAATTTAAGCTCACTAACCATTGAATATAACGAGAGGTCGATCATGCCTGTACCACAAAGAACCGCACTAACATTGCCTGACCCGAGAGGCGTTGCGCAAACCATCGAGCTTGCTAAATGGGCTGAGGCTGAAGGCTACGATGATCTGTGGTTTGCGGATAGTTCAGGTGTTGACGCGCTTACAACAGCAGCAGCTGTTGCCTTGAATACAGAGCGCTGCCGAATCGGTACTGCCATCATTCCTGTGTTTTCTCGCACACCAGCAGTACTTGCTTCAACGGCGCATGTCTTACACCAACTTTCCAATGGTCGATTTATCCTTGGTCTTGGTTCTTCTAGTCAGACGATGATGGAAAACTGGCATGGTTTGAAATTTGAAAAACCACTTACCCGGGTAAAAGAGACCACATTGCTTATCAAACAAATGCTAAGTGGCGCTAAAACTGATTTCCAGGGTGAGACAGTTAGTTCAAAAGGCTATCGCCAATTACCATTGGAAGAGGGTGCTCAGCCAGTTTATATGGCAGCACTGCGTAGCAAAATGCTTGAAACCGCTGCGGA
Source organism: uncultured Pseudomonadales bacterium (assembly GCA_965367925.1). Lineage (GTDB taxonomy): Bacteria > Pseudomonadota > Gammaproteobacteria > Pseudomonadales > Azotimanducaceae > JAHRVQ01. Next base: position 2,011 of record CBDUKY010000479.1, read on the forward strand.
ATTTAGCGATGGCGTGATCCTTAATCTGTTTCCAAAAGATTCACTACCTAAAATGATGGAACACATTAAGATCGGTGCGGAACGAGCCGGCAAAAAGTTAGAAGACATTGAAATCGTTTGTCGCCATCAGGTTATTGTGACCGATGATAAGGAAAGCGCACGTAACTACATTCGCGGTGGATTTGCGCCTTATTACGCCACCCCAGTTTACAATGCGTTTCTCGCCTGGTCTGGCTATGAAGATGTAGCGAAAACTATCCGCGAAGGCTGGGCAGCAAAGGACCGTGAAAAAACAACCGGTGCCTTAAACGATCAGTTGGTTGATGACATTGCCATTCTTGGTACTAAAGAAGAATGTCATGACCGAATTCGTGAATATGGTGAGATGGGTATTACCACACACATTATTTCTTGTGTGTCACCCAAAGAATCCCAGGCAACTTACGATGCATTTACTGGTAAGAATTTTTCTTTCTAAATTAAATTAACTTTCACACTTAGGACAAGGGGTAATTCATGAAGCTAGGTATTTTGAGCGGCTACTCTGGCAAAATTGTAAATGTAGAAATTGATCGTATTAAGCGCGCAGAAAGCCTTGGCTATGACTCTGTTTGGACAGCAGAAGCATACGGTTCTGATGCCGTGACGCCTGCAAC
>CBDUKY010000480.1:0-2659 GCA_965367925.1 uncultured Pseudomonadales bacterium
GGGGATAGATGATCTCCGCACAGCCTTTAGAGCGAGGTTTAAGAAGGTGATTAACTTCAAACCGAAGGCTTCTCGCGGCAAATCCCGGGAAATCTACGTCATTGGTGCAGGTCATCTTAATAACCCGGCAAATATCTGAAAAGCTGGGATTTATTGGTCACGATTGTGATCTATAGTAAGGTTGCCATCCCGGAGTTCATTACGGTTCACTAACTCAGATGGGTATTTGAACTCGGGTTTTAAAGGTTTTAAGAGGATAAGCTGTTGAACGACATGGGAAAAAATCTGCTACTTTGGCTCATCATCGCGGCAGTACTGTTGACGGTTTTCCGCAATTTTGATGTCAGCAAGACTACCGACGAGGTTGAGTATTCATCCTTCCTCGACATGGTTGAACGCGGGCAAGTGAAATCCGTGGAAATTGAGGGACCGCTTATTCGTGGCATTCGTGTCAATGGCGACGTCTTTGAAACGGTTCAACCACAGATTGGCGATAAGAAACTAATCGATGACATGCAAGCTCACAATGTTGAGTTTCGTGGTAAGCGACCTGAACAACAATCTATCTGGACCCAGCTTTTAGTTGCCAGCTTTCCAATTCTGGTCATCATCGCGGTGTTCATGTTCTTTATGCGACAGATGCAAGGCGGCGGTGGTAGCCGTGGTGGCCCGCTAACCTTCGGTAAGAGTAAAGCCAAGCTGCTTGGTGAGGATCAAATCAAAACGACATTTGCAGATGTTGCGGGTGTCGATGAAGCGAAAGAAGATGTTAAAGAGCTAGTGGAATTTCTGCAGGATCCGTCGAAATTCCAAAAACTTGGCGGTCGGATACCTCGCGGTATATTAATGGTCGGTCAACCTGGTACAGGTAAGACACTGCTAGCAAAGGCAATCGCCGGTGAAGCTAAGGTACCCTTCTTTTCAATCTCTGGTTCTGACTTTGTTGAAATGTTTGTTGGTGTTGGTGCATCGCGGGTTCGCGATATGTTTGAACAAGCCAAGAAGCAATCGCCATGCATTATCTTTATTGATGAAATTGATGCGGTCGGTCGACATCGTGGTGCGGGACTTGGCGGTGGTCATGACGAAAGAGAGCAAACCTTAAACCAGTTGTTGGTCGAAATGGATGGTTTTGATGGTAATGACGGTGTCATTGTTATTGCGGCGACCAACAGACCAGACGTACTTGATCCAGCGCTTTTGCGTCCTGGACGATTTGACCGCCAGGTAGTAGTAGGCTTGCCTGATATTCGTGGTCGAGAACAAATCTTGAAGGTTCACATGCGCAAAGTGCCAGTTGGTTCAGACGTAGAGCCTTCTTACATCGCCAGAGGTACGCCTGGATTCTCAGGTGCCGATCTTGCGAATCTAGTAAACGAAGCTGCACTTTTCGCTGCGAGACAAAATTTGCGCACTGTTGGTATGGAACAGTTTGAACAAGCGAAAGACAAAATCATGATGGGTGCTGAACGTAAGAGCATGGTGATGTCTGAAGCGGAAAAACGTAATACCGCATACCATGAAGCAGGCCACTGTATTGTGGGTTATCTGGTCCCTGACCATGATCCAACCTACAAGGTATCAATCATTCCCCGTGGTCGTGCTCTGGGTGTGACAATGTTCTTGCCAGATGAAGACCGATATTCGATCAGCAAGCGAGCGTTGCATTCAACGATCTGTTCTTTGTTCGGTGGTCGGATCGCAGAAGAAATGACACTGGGTGCTGATGGCATCACAACAGGTGCTTCGAACGATATTGAGCGGGCAACAAAAATGGCCAAAAATATGGTCACTAAATGGGGCTTGTCAGAAAAGCTTGGCCCGTTGATGTACGCAGAAGATAACGAAGAAGTGTTCCTGGGTATGTCTGCAGGTGGCGCGAAAATTCAAGTGAGTGGTGAAACAGCCAAGTTGATTGACGAGGAAGTCCGGGCAATTATTGATGATTGTTACGCGACAGCAGAGAAGATTCTTGAAGAAAACCGCGACAAGCTTGAAGCCATGACCGAAGCGTTGCTTGAGTATGAAACTATCGACCGCGAGCAAATTGATGCCATTATGGCTGGTAAGAAACCTAATCCTCCTAGCAGTTGGAATGATAAGGATGATGATCTAGGTACTTCAAATTCAGGTTCTACAGAAGATCCTAAGCCGCGACCAAGCGGTCCTGTTGGTGACCCGGCGGGAGAGCACTAGATAAATAGTAAAAACTAGCCAGTAGCTGAGCCTTGCTCGCTGCTGGCTTTTTATTTTGGGATCTGCACTTCGTAGTAAATTAATTCTCGCTGTCACTTCACTCGACAGCCTCGATAGGAAACGGATTTTTGGAAAAGCAATTTTTTGGCACAGATGGTATTCGTGGCAAGGTTGGCGAAGCGCCAATTACGCCTGAGTTTATGCTGAAATTGGGCTGGGCGGCCGGTCGTGTATTTGCGAAAAATGGTGTTGGTCAAATTCTTATCGGTAAGGACACCAGGATCTCGGGTTATATGTTCGAGTCAGCTCTGGAAGCAGGGCTCGCCTCAGCGGGGCTAGATGTTTTACTGTTGGGTCCAATGCCAACCCCGGCAATTGCTTATCTAACCAGAACCTTCAACGCTCGCGCAGGAATTGTTATTAGCGCATCTCACAATCCCTATTATGACAACGGCATTAAGTT
>CBDUKY010000481.1:0-2653 GCA_965367925.1 uncultured Pseudomonadales bacterium
CGGGCAGGAAACTGTTCAGCCAGCTGGAGCACTTCAGCCAATTCCTCCCCTCTTTCTGCTGGATCAGCAAAATACAATCTTGGAGATCGCTCGCAACTCAAATCAAACTGACAACAATTTAGCAGCCGCAAGAAAACTTCCGCTGAGGGTACCTTTCGACCCTGCTCATAGCTTGCAATCGTCGAGTGGGAAGTACCTGCTCGCCGGGCAAGTTCACGCAGGGTTAATCCAGCCGCGTGCCTTGCGTCACGTAAATAGTGGCTAATCTTGGTTGCTGCAGGATGGTATTTGTCATTCATGGGTGAAGATTAGCACAATGGTATTCAATTGGATACCATTGTGAAACCCTTGTATTTATTGACCCACAGACCACCCTCTCCCCTATTTAGGCGGGATTAACCTGAAACCCCATTCTGGGGAAATGCACAGCCACCTCACCTACCTTCGGGTCTTCGCGTTTAACGACGATTTCCTCAAGTGAATTCACCAGCAAGGTGCCCGCTGTGGGCTGAAAACCATAATCAATTGGCATAACCGTGACGGCATCGCCTGGCTTCAAACCCTGAAGCAATTCAACACCCTGTTTTGGCCCGGTTTGGACCTTTGCCTGAGCGGCAATTTTTAATGCAGCCTCGCCACTGATCTCAGTCATGTCACCCTGCCCAAATGCCTGCATTCGCTGCATCCACTGGCTGACATGCTCATAATGAACGAACAGATCCTGTAAGGCCTCGTTATTATTCACAAACCAGAGACAATGGTAGGTAGAAAAATCGACAATGGTTGGTTGTTCGCTCATCAGAAAAGAACGGCGTTTCAATTGCTGGTCCAACCTACGTAAATGCAAATGCCAGTGAGCTTCTGCTATGGGAAAGTCCATGCCCAACTCCGTAGAGCCCTGACTGAGTTCTGCCCTGTCCTTCTGAAAGGCTGCCGCAGCCTGTGGATCATTAAAAAGTGGATTGTTTTGCAATGCCCTCGGCTGAAAAGCCATGGCTACACTGACCTTGAAGAAGAAGGTATCTGTCCAATGGGCCATTGCCCCTAATGTGGCTTCAAGCTCTTCGTCATAGATACTGTTTTCAGGATAGAGCCGATCAATCAACTTACAGATAATCGCGGAATCGCAATAAATATCAGCACCAATCTGGGCAACCGGGGTCTTCCGATAACCTCCTGTCAAAGGCATCAGGTCAGGTTTTGGCATGATCATTGGGATATCGACAGCCTTGTAGGCCTGCTGCTTATAGCCCATCAGGAGGCGGATCTTTTCTGAAAAAGGTGAAGGTGCGTATTGGTGCAGGATGAAATCAGTCATAGCAAAACTCATATTAACTTGTGCTGCCATGATAGCACTGCGACGGATTATTTCTTATAGTCAAAACACTAGCGCAGAAGCAAAAATAAGTAACTACACCCAACACCGAGAACCTGAGGATCAACCATGAGACTTTCGAAACCAAGAATCCCTGCCATTCATGAAGACGACTGGACCGAGGCGCAATCAGAAGCCTTAAGCGGACAAAAGATGCGTGGTCGCGTATTCAACATATTTCGAACCATGGCAAATCATGAAAAGCTGGCTAAACGCTGGTTAGTATTCGGCAATCACGTACTCTCGAAATCGACCCTTGGACCAAGAGAGCGAGAACTAGCAATCTTAAGAATTGGCTGGTTATGTCAGTCAGGCTATGAATGGGGCCAACACACCATTATTGGTAAGGCAGCTGGTTTGACCGATGAAGAGATCGAAAATATAAAGCTGGGCGCAGATGCCGGATGGAATGAACATGACAGCTTTATCATCAAGGCTTGCGATGAGTTACACAATGATTCCTTTATTTCAGATGAAACCTGGGCAGGTCTTAAGAAGACCTACAATGATCAGCAGATGATGGATCTGGTCTTTGCCTGCGGTCAGTACACCATGGTCTCCATGGCGCTAAATTCTTTCGGCGTTCAACTAGACGATGATATTAAAGGTTTCTAGAACAGAAAGGCTGGCATCTTAAACAGATAAGGATGAGCCACGCCGATTGCCGCGTAAACCACGACCGTTGCAATAACGGTGCGTACATCAGCGGCAATTGGCTTAATTTCTGTTTCTCGCGCCGCGCCGCGCATGTTTGCTGTGATGATATGAGTAACACTTAAAAATGCAAAGGCACCAAACAGCATAATACTGGCAAGATCACCATTGGCTGTTAGGTGTGCGGCAGACCAGATTAATACACCCCACATCATCGGATGCGGTGTAAACCGCTTTATATTGCCACCAGTTTCCGCTGCGATAACAAGAAACAACGCTGGCACCATGCAGACCCAGGCAAGATAACGAGTCCATAAGGGCGGCGCCCAGACATGAACAAAATTTGCCTCTGCCTTACCGTAGATAATGAGCCCAAGCCCTAGAAGGGAGATAAGTGAGTAGAAAATTTTGTATTGTTTTTCCCCAAGCTGCTCGAACAGCGTTTTACGCAGTGGAAAAACAGATGGCATTAGATGAATACCAATAAATAGCACCAGCCCGATTACTAGTAGTGTCATGCTCACAAATCCATGTCAACGTTTTCAGAAAGAGTAACTGACAGACCAGGGATTCCCAAGCGGATTTGATGAGAAGGGTAATAGACTGATAGAGCCAGCCTTACCT
>CBDUKY010000482.1:0-2615 GCA_965367925.1 uncultured Pseudomonadales bacterium
CGGTAATAATGACCCGGTAGCGCTCCTGGATTATGTCAAAACACTAGAGGAAGCAATTGGCAAGAAAGCAATTGTCGAGCTGGCGCCACTGCAGCCAGGCGATGTAGAGACTACCTACGCCGATATCGATGAGTTGCAGAAAGATTTTGGTTACCGCCCATCTACCAGCTTAAAATCAGGTATCGAGACCTTTGTTAACTGGTACAAACAGTATTACAACTACTCATGAGCAGAAAAGGCATTCTCTTAGCTGGTGGAACAGGGTCGCGACTATTTCCGCTTACTGTTTCTGTTAGCAAGCAGCTGTTGCCGGTATATGACAAACCCATGGTCTACTATCCATTGTCCACTTTAATGCTGGCAGGGATTCGAGACGTCCTGGTTATCACGACACCACATGATAAGGCTGCCTTTGAAAAGTTGCTTGGAGATGGGCAGCAATGGGGAATGCGTATCGAATATGCTATTCAGGATGCTCCTAACGGTATTGCTGAGGCATTTTTGATTGGTGAATCATTTCTCGATGGTTCTGAGGTTTGTCTTATCCTTGGGGACAATATTTTTTACGGTGAGGGCTTGTCGCTACGATTGCAGGAAATTAACCGGCAGAAAAGTGGCGCGACAATTTTTGGTTATTATGTGAAGAGCCCTAATGCCTATGGGGTCGTTGAACTTGATGATGACAATAAGGTCATCTCAATTGAAGAAAAACCCGAGGTGCCCCGTTCACACTATGCGGTCACAGGGCTCTATTTTTACGACAGCAGTGTTGTTGAAAAAGCCAAAGGGCTTATTCCCTCGAAACGCGGTGAACTTGAAATCACTGATTTGAACCGGTGTTATCTCGGTGAAGGTAGTCTGAAAGCACAATTGCTTTCACGTGGGACAGCCTGGCTTGATACTGGCAAACAAGCTGATCTGCTAGAAGCTGCTAACTTCGTTAAGATTTTGGAAGACCGGCAGGGGTTAAAAATTGCCTGTCCAGAAGAAATTGCATATCGCATGGGTTATATAGACGAGGCAGCATTAGCGGCCCTTGCTAAACCATTGCTCAATAGTGGTTATGGTGACTATCTACTTAGGTTACTTGACTGATGGAAATGGTTTCTACCGCAATTGAGGCAGTCAAGCTGATTACACCAACCGTTCATGGCGATGACCGTGGGTGGTTTTTTGAATCGTTTCGAGCCAGTTGGTTTGAAGGGATAGATTTTGTTCAAGATAATCATTCTAAGTCGACAAGAAACACGCTCCGGGGCCTCCACTATCAATTGACGCAACCTCAAGGAAAGCTTGTCAGAGCCACTCGTGGTGAAATCATTGATGTAGCCGTAGACCTTCGCCGTGGTTCAGACACCTTTGGTCAACACGTGAAGGCTACACTATCAGAAGAAAACAAACAGATGTTCTGGGTTCCACCTGGTTTTGCTCATGGTTTTCTCGTTATCTCTGAGACTGCAGAGGTCGAATATAAGTGTAGTGGTTATTATTTGCCCAGCGATGAACACGTACTCCGGTGGGATGATGAGACCTTAGATATTGACTGGGGCATAAAAACCCCAATATTATCCCAACGAGATTCTAAGGGGCGGAGTTTCGTGGATGCAGAATACTACACGTAAAGTTCTTGTTACCGGCGGCAATGGGCAGCTTGCCCAGTGCTTGAAGTCTATAGAACCTGTCGATCTGGACGTTGTCTATCTAGATAAAGCAGCGCTGGATATCACTGACGAGCTAGCAATAGCGAGTTGTCTTGAAGAAATATCACCCGATTATGTTATCAATTGTGCCGCTTATACCTCGGTTGATGGGGCTGAACTGAACCATGAGCTAGCGAACCGTATCAATCATCTAGGGGTACTTTACTTAGCGAAAGCTTGCGCCAAAAAACGCATCAAGGTTATCCATATATCGACCGATTTTGTTTTTGATGGAAAAGCACGAAAGCCATATCCAACAGAAGCCAGCTGTGCACCAATCAATGTTTACGGTAATTCCAAATTAAGTGGTGAACTGGTACTCGCAGATACGCTACCGGAAGATGCGATGATTATTCGTACCTCATGGTTATACAGTGAATACGGCAGTAATTTTGTGAAGACCATGTTGCGATTGTTAGAGACAGAGGAAAAGTTACGAGTCGTTCATGATCAACGAGGGTCACCAACCTATGCGATGGGACTAGCGAAGCTTATCTGGTACGTGTTGGAAACCAGGCAATTTACCCCTGGGCTATTCCACTGGTGCGATAAAGGCGATACAACCTGGTATGACTTTGTGATCCAAATTGGCGAGAGCGCCTTGAAACGTAAGATTATCTCAAGGAAAGCGCCAACAATGCCGATTTTGAGTACGGAGTACCCAGGCGCAGCAGAGCGGCCAATGTATAGCAGTTTGTATTGCTACCCGACAATCAAGCGATACAAAAAAATTCTCCACCTCCCCTGGCAACAACAGCTTAATACGATGCTGGATAACCTTGCCAAATCCACGTGAAGGTAACTATTCGTCGGCTCATTTAGTAAACTGTGGAGCATAGTTTAAAAATTTGAAGCTTATGGCGATTGTACCTGTTGTTATGTCCGGGGGGTCAGGTACCCGAATGTGGCCACTTT
>CBDUKY010000483.1:0-2609 GCA_965367925.1 uncultured Pseudomonadales bacterium
AGACTGAGCCCGGAGGCACCCTTTAAACTTGCCTATCTGGACACATCAACGGCACAATTTCTCACCGAGCGCCGAATCTTCAATCAGTTACAACAGGCCAATCCCCCGTCTGGTTCAGAGGTACTGTCGTTCTTCCAACCTTTGATTAGCACCGCCGTCACACAGCCCTGTGATGAAAGACAACATCTGGATCTTGTGGAGGCGGTTCGTTGCCTGATAGGTCAACGTTTCACTGAAAATGACAGCATTGAAGCATTTGCTCGCAATCTGGGTGTCTCAACCTTTCACCTGTGTCGCGTGTTTAAGCAGATGACCCGAACGACCCTGCACCAGTATCGCAATCAGCTGCGGTTGTACTATGGTGCTGACAGGCTCAAAACCGGCATTGGCCTTGCCGATCTCGCCCTTGAACTCGGCTTTTCCAGCCATAGTCACTTCTCTACTGCCTTCCTACAGCTGTTCGGCATGTCGCCTCGAGATATGCGCAAGCTTTACGCATCAACCGCCTGATTCTCTTTGTGAAAAATTAACAATTTAGATGTTGACGTTGAAAACATTAAAACTATAATGTGTTCACTGCTTACATTGAAGGCACGAAGCTTGCAAGTAGCATGATATTGCTGCTCGCTCTTCGGTTTAGTTTATCGGGGAACGCTCAGGCAATTTAATCAATCCAAGCTGACAAATTATTTTTAGTAAGGATTATCAATAACTTACAGACGAGCCATCTGTAAAAGGAGATATAGTATGAAGTCGACCATGACCCTTTTGGCAGCAATTTGCTTTGCCGCTTTCGCATCACAAGCTACCGCTGCACCATCAAAGGGCGAAGCCCTTACCGATTGTAAGAGCCACATTGCTGAACTCTACGCTGGTGAGCAACGAACCAAGCTGAAGAAAATCAAAAAGCGTGGTGGTGGGCTTGAAGTGAAATTCAAAGTGACTGCTGAAGGCGAAAAGTTCAATGCAGTTTGTTCATTCGCTAAAAACGGTGAAATGACTTATTCAACAGATAGAGCCGCTATCGCTGGTTCATAACTGTCCGACGTCATTAACGGACTTGGCGGTAGCATTGCTACCGCCTTTTTTTTGCCTGAAGTTTTTTCTTTTCGCCGTTACCTTGTTTTAGCTTGCGCGGAACAGCTCTGTATCTCGATCCTTGAAGGCCTTAAATTCAAGGGCATTGCCGCTTGGGTCTTTAAAGAACATTGTCGCCTGCTCTCCTGGCTGGCCTTTAAAGCGAATCCTCGGCTCAATTTCAAATTTCACCTGCTTGCTTTCAAGGCGTTTAGCCAGATCTTCCCAGGTCTCCATATCCAATACCACGCCAAAATGCGGGACAGGCACATGATCACCATCGACTGGATTACCATAGGTTTCTCCCAGATCCGCCTGATGACAAACAAGTTGGTGGCCATAGAGATTAAGATCCACCCAGGTGTCACTCTTACGGCCAACGCTACAACCCAGCATTTCCGTATAAAAGGCCTCTGACTGCTTTACATCCGCAACCGGAATCGCAAGGTGAAATGGCGCTAGTGTCATGTTGTTAACCCCCGATAGACCTTAGATAACTCGTCTGGCAACTGCGTTATGTCCTGCATCACCATATATTGTTGATCAGGACACATCTCACGTAAATAGTCATGGCCAGATGGGTCGACTGTCAAACAAAAACTCTGGATACCCTTCTGACTCGCCTCGTTCAAGGCTTTAGTAGTGTCCTTGATACCATATTCTTTGCTGTTTCTATCCTCGCCATAATCGAAATCCTGCGGGTAACCATCACTGATAATAATCAGCGCTTTGATTCGTGATTCGGTAGCTGCCAGCATTTTACTAGCATGACGAATTGCCGGGCCCATGCGGGTACTACGACAAGGTTTAATACCGCCTATATTCCCCTTCGTGCGATAGTTGTATGGTTCATCGAAATCCTTACAAACATAGTATTCAACTCGATCTCGCCCATAGCCTGAAAATCCGCAAACTGCATAGGTATCACCAAGACCTTGCAGGGCCTCTGCCATTAAGACGACAGATTGTTTCTCCACATCCAGTATGGTCTTACCCTTTTCGATCTCAATGGTCAGGCCTGGCTCAGAGTAACCATGCATAAACTCGTCTTCTTCTGGATACACAGGTTTCGCTGCTTCTGGGTCAATGGCGTCATCAGTGGAGGCACTCATATCCAGCAAAAATAGTGCAGCGACATCTCGCTCCTTACGCTGCCGTTGAATATAAATGTTCTCGGCAGGACTTATCCCTGACTTCTTATCAACGATGGCTTCAATGGAGCGCTCTAGATCTAGCTCCTCACCATCAACCACCCCTTTTACTTTACGCAGCAACTCCGGTCTTAGCATATTGAGTTGTCGACGGACTCGATTAGCAAGATTGCGATGCTCACTGAGGGTTTCCGGTACAAAGTCTATATCCTGCTCGACCTTGCGGATTTCATACAAGGTACACCAGCGACGGCGATAGTCATCAATATTGTGATCCCATTCATCATAGCGGAAGGCTTTGTCATCGTTCGACTTACGCTTCGCTTTAAGACGTTCCATTTTTTCTAACCCGGCAGGATCTTCCATCTGCTTGATATCGTC
>CBDUKY010000484.1:0-2597 GCA_965367925.1 uncultured Pseudomonadales bacterium
CCCCAGATGCTGTTAGCCCGGAACACGATACAGTCGTCAGCAAACTGCAGGCATTTCAACAACAAGGCAGCACAAAAATTGCAGATCAACGCAAACAGATGGAAGCGCTTTTCTATCGTGAGGTCGATGCCGAGATAGTCCCGGTTGATGTGGATGGCATTGCTGCCGAGTGGGTACTGGCGGAAGGCGCTGATCCGAACAAGCGCTTACTCTACTTGCACGGCGGCGCTTTTAGACTCGGTAGCCCGAGATCCCACCGCTATATCACTTCAGAAATTTCCCGTCGAGCTGGCGTTGCCGTACTCGCCACTGATTACCGCATGCAACCTGAAGTTAAAACTATTGCCTGCCACGAAGATGCGCAAAAGGCCTATAAATGGATTCTGGAAAATGGCCCGAACGGTAAGTCCGCACCAGATCAGCTATTTGTAGCCGGGGACTCCGCTGGTGGCAATCTTACCTTGTCGGTTATTGCATGGGCACGAAATCAATCCCTAAGAGCAGCAGATGGTGCCATTGCACTAGCGCCTTTAACAGATGCAACCATGGCCAGTCCCACCTGGAAGACTAATATCGCAACAGATCCATTTCTTGGGCCAGGTATTAGTAAAATGTTAAAACTGCCCAGACCTCTGGTTCAACTCGTCAGGCGCTTTTCTAGCGGCGCAGCACCTAACAGCCCTACACTGTCGCCACTATTAGGTCCACTAAACAACCTGCCACCAATCTTAATTCAGGCCAGCAAAGACGAGCTACTCTACGGTGACGCACAGCGCTATACCAACAAGGCTAAAGCCGAGGGCAGTGACGTGACATTGCAACTATGGCCCAAAATGGTTCATGTATTCCAGGGCTTTGGTCCTGATCTACCTGAGGCCGTGGACGCGCTGAACAGGATTGGGGCATTTATCAAGGGCAGGAATACCTAATCTGTCGCAAAAAAGTCAGCGCCCATTTGAGACATTGACCTTCGAGTAACCACAGGCTTTATCCTGCCTCAATGATTACTCGAAGACAGCTACTGAAGGCCGCAGCCTGCCTGCCAATATTGCCAGCCATGGCTGAGCCACTACCGGTTTTACGCGGGAAAAACATAGCGCTTTCGATTGGTACAAAAACAGTCAACTATTCAGGCAAGACCCGCACCGCAACCACGATAAATAACAGCGTCCCTGGCCCAGTCCTACACTGGAAGCAGGGAGATACAGTCACCCTGAACATTACCAATCACCTACCTGTACAAAGTTCGATTCACTGGCATGGGATTATCTTGCCTTCTAACATGGATGGTGTACCTGGGCTTAGTTATGCGGGTATAAATCCAGGTCAAACATTCCAATATCAATTCAAGCTTCAGCAAAGCGGTACCTACTGGTACCACAGTCATTCTGGCTTTCAAGAGCAAACTGGCATGTATGGCGCCATAGTGATTGACCCGATAGGACCAGAGATTGCGGATTATCAACGTGACTATGTGGTTTTACTCTCTGACTGGTCGGATGAAAAGCCGCAGCGGATCTTTGCGAATCTGAGAAAAAATAGCCACTTCTACAATCGAAATCGTAGAACCCTGACTGACACCTTGACTGAAATACGCACTAAAGGTGTCAAACAAACCCTGGAAGATCGCGCCATGTGGAATAGCATGGGCATGGAAGACAGTGATATTTCAGATGTCACTGGCTTCACCTACAAGTTTCTAATGAATGGCCAGACCAATGCCTCCCCCTGGCAAGGCTTATTCAAAAAGGGAGAAAAAATACGCCTAAGGTTTATTAATGGCTCAGCGATGACCTTCTTTGATGTCGGTATTCCTGGGCTAAAAATGCAAGTGATCGCGAGTGACGGTCAGGCCGTTGAGCCAATCACTGTCGACGACGCTCGCCTTGGTGTGGCCGAGACGCTGGATGTTATCGTCACACCAGAAACCGATATGCCTTATGCAATATTCGCTCAGGCTATGGATCGTAGTGGTGCCGCCATCGGTCATCTAACGCCGCGCACCGGTTTGCTTGCTGCACAGCCATCATTTGACCCCGTACCAAAACTGACCCATACAGATATGGGGATGGCTATGAATATGGCTGCCATGCCAGCTCATCACCATCACCCGGTCGCGACACCTATCTCTCATCCAGAGACAGAGTATGGACCCCACGTGGATATGAGAGCAGAGAACCCACAATATCGCCTGAACGACCCGGGCGTTGGCCTAAGAGAACATGCAGCCAGAGGCAGGCGCGTGCTTTGCTATTCCGATCTCGTGAACCGCTATCCCCATCCTGTTCAGGAACCTGACAGGGAAATAGAATTACATCTAACAGGAAATATGAGTCGCTATGTCTGGTCCATCGATGGCGTTCCCTACGATGAAGCAGACCCGCTAGTTTGGAAATTCGGAGAAAGATTACGAGTTACCTTCGTCAATGACACCATGATGAACCATCCCATGCATTTGCATGGCATGTGGAGTGAACTTGAAACAGGTGAAGCAGATCGACTACCAAACAAGCACACAACCGTTGTCCAACCAGGTGCAAAGCTTTCCTATCAGGTTAATGTTAACGCACGAGGCAAGTGGGCTTATCATTGTCACC
>CBDUKY010000485.1:0-2594 GCA_965367925.1 uncultured Pseudomonadales bacterium
AGTCGTCGTGGTCAGGTCGACCCCTGAATTCACCATGACGTCGTTTTGGTGGGCGCATTTCGTCTTTCGACAAGAGCCCATCACCATTTTCATCCATTCGATTGAATGCTGATAGCTTCATTTCTGAATCGGTGACATAGCCATCACCATCAAGGTCCATCGAGGCGAAGTGCTCAACAAGCTTTTCGCGTCTTTCGGCATCTCGCTGGGCTGCTTTTGCTTCGAATTCCTGCAAGCTAATGCTGCCATCTTCATCAGTATCCACGTGTTTGAAGCGTCGATCCTTTGGTAGCTTGAATTCCTCCTGGGAAATAAAGCCGTCGCTGTCAGTATCTAGATGTTTGAAAATTTTACCCCGGCCTTTTCCGTCAGGTGCTGCCAGACTCTGGCTGCATAAAAGGACGAGCCCCAACCCTGTAACAATTGCTTTGAATCGCATGTGTAACTCCTATCTGGTCAATTTTGCGTTTTGCAGGAGTATTTACGTCAAGGGTTGAGAAATCCGTCGCTAAAAGTTGGGTTTAACGACAACCATGATCAAAATTGGGATAACGATGATCAATGCGGTCTCGTTGTAGATACGGAAGAACAAAGAGGTCTTGATAACTTCATCCCGTTGCATCTGCCTGATATACCGCAAAGACTGGTGATGATAGAGCAATAGTAGTGCCACAAGGCCAAGCTTTACCCATAGCCAGGTGCCGCTAAAGCCGTATCCCAGCCAGAGCCAGATGCCCAGTCCAAGGGCAAGGGCTGCCATCAGGGAGGAAAATCGAAATAACTTGTGTGCCATGATCACAAGCCGCCGGACATCTTCGCCGGCAGACTTACCTTCCACATAGTGGACCAGAATCCTGGGGGAATAGAACAGGCCTGCCATCCAGGCCATAACAAACAGAATATGGAAGGTTTTTATCCAGAGCATGAGAATTCCTCAGGTGATATCGACGGCGCCGCCATCGACTCGAATATTTTGTGCATTTACAAAGCTTGCTTGATCGCTACAAAGGAAAACCACAACGCTGGCGACTTCTTCTCTGGTGGCGATTCGACCGACGGGGTTCGGTGCATACTTCTCAACAATTCGGCTTTCTACCGCCTCCCAGTTATCACCCCAGCCAGAAGCGCTGGCGCGTCGAAGATAGGCTGCTTCTACTTCCGGGGTGCGAATTAAACCAGGTGAGACAAGGTTAACAGTGATACCTGTGTGTGATAGTTCCTTCGCTAGACTGACGGTCATATTTGCCAGTGCGCCTTTCGACGCATAGTAGTGAGGCATCTTGCTATTTGGCCGGGTTGAACCAATAGTACCGAGATTTACGATTCTGCCAAAGCCATTAGCTTTCATGGTGGGAACAAACATTTGCACCATGCGCATAATAGACAAGGTGTTTTTCTGATAAATGTCTATCCAGTCATCGGTGGTCAGCTCAAGCCATTCTCCAGTGGTGGTCGTGCCATAGTTGTTAACCAGAATATCTACCTGAAGATCTGCTTGTTTGACCTGCTCGAAGGCGACCCTGGCACCTTCATCATTGGTAATATCACCATATATTGCGATGGCACCTGGTACCTCGTGCAAAACTTTGTCAGCGTCACCTTCCCCTAAGCCGTGTATAATCACCTTTGCGCCTTCGTTAGCGAGTGCGCGTGCGATAATGAGTCCAGTGCCTCGACTGCTGCCAGTGATAAGGGCGGTTTTGTTGTCTAACCCGAGATGCATTTTGTCCTGCCTGACTATAGTTCAGGCGGATAATAAGCTACTTTGGGTCATTCAAGAAATGGTCGATGACCTGCGTTGCGAACAATTACAACTTTAATAAACCGTTATGCGGGCAAGGTATGGAACTAAATGACATTTTCTTTCTGCTACTGGTTGCAGTTGGTGCATCAGTTCAGACGATAACCGGGTTTGCCATGGGGCTCATTATTATGGGCGGTGTGGTAGCCTTTGGTTTAGCTGATATTGCCTTTGCCGCTGCGGTGGTTAGCTTTGTAAGCCTGGTGAATATCTGTATTGCCTTGCGCAGAACCTATCGTTCGATAGATAAGACCTTTGTGATCTCAATGGCCATTGGCCTCGTGCCCTCAGTTCTCGTCGGCGTGCTATTGCTGGATTATTTTTCTGCTGCAGCCTACTCAACGCTGGAAAGAGTGCTTGGGCTGGTAATTATCGCTGCTGGCACGCTGCTTATGCTCAAACCTAGTCCCTTTGCTAATAGATCCCCGGCCTGGGTTAGTGCTTTGATTGGTACGCTTGGCGGCGTTACAGGTGGCTTGTACGGTGCTGGTGGGGCACCTCTGGCTTACTATATGTACCGGCAGCCTATAGACTTGATTGTGATTCGTGCCAGTCTGCTCGCGACCTTTGCCATATCCACCACCTTTCGCTCGATTGTCATCAGCCTCAATGGTCATGTTACCGGGTCGGTATTGCTACTTGTCATGTTTGCGGTCCCTATTGTGGTAACAGTCACTCTGGTGGCTGGAAAGTATGCGCACCTGCTACCAGATGTGCTGATTCGTCGATTGGTCTATTTGCTGCTGATTTTGCTTGGCGGATCACTGGTTGTTGGCTTGAAATAGATTGCATG
>CBDUKY010000486.1:0-2583 GCA_965367925.1 uncultured Pseudomonadales bacterium
TAATTAGGAAGCACAATGGAATTTCGTCCTATTCTTAACGCGCTGAAATATCACAAAACCGGCACCATACTGGTTGCACTACAAATTGCCGTGAGCCTGGCGATTATCGTCAACGCTATGTTCATAGTTAATCAGCGCGTCGAAAAAATGAATCGTCCAACTGGCATGGACACAGACAACATCATCGCGATTTCCGTTCGCGGTATTGATTCATCTTACGACGCCGGTGAAAACATTCGCCGGGACCTCGATATGCTAAACAACATCTCCGGTGTCGTTGCAGCCTCACGCATTAGTCATGTGCCCTTGTCAGGGTCAGGTTCTGCCACTGGCATCAGAACTGTGCCAGACAGAGATGTAACACCGGTTATCACCGCACGCTATCAAGTAAACGAGCTAGGCATAAAAACCCTCGGCATAAATATCGCAAGTGGCAGAAACTTCTATCCGGAAGAAATCCCCTTCTGGAAGCCGGGCGAGGAAGAACCACCAACGATGAGCATTATCCTAATCACCCAGGCACTAGCCGATGAACTTTTTCCAGAGGGAGATGCCCTTGGTAATACGGTTTATTTCAATGACCTGGACCCGGTCACAATCATTGGCATTATCGATCAGATGCAAGGCTCCTGGGTTGGCTGGGAAGGTCTGGAGAAAAATGTCCTCTATCCCGGCTCACCAGCATCACGTAATGTGACTTATCTGGTAAGAACAGAACCTGGCGAGCGAGATCGGATAATGTCAGTTGTGGAACAAGAACTCGCCAGGTTAAATGATAATCGCGTGATCCGTTACGTCCGCAGCCATGAGGAAATCATTGATCGCTCTTATCGATTCGACAAGGTCATGGCCGGGGTGCTTGTCTCAGTTGTGGTATTGCTAATTATGCTGACAGCGCTTGTGATCGTTGGCCTGGCATCCTACTTCGTCACCCAGCGCACCAGGCAAATTGGTACCAGGCGTGCACTCGGGGCAACGCGCTTCGATATCATCCGCTACTTCTTAATTGAGAACTGGATTATCACTACTGGCGGCATTATCACCGGCTGCATCTTGACCATTATTGTTAGTTATTGGCTAGAGACCAGCTTTGACCTACCTCGTCTTGAGCCCGGATATCTTATCGGTGCAATTATTTTGTTCTGGGTGCTAAGCCAGTTTGCTGCCTATTTCCCAGCAAAACGCGCATCTAACATTCCACCTGCAATCGCAACAAGGACCGTGTGATCTGTTAACAAAAAAAGGATGCGGATAAGAATTGCAACTAGCGGATTTCTAGTTTTTTTCGATACTGGTAAGGAGAGCAGCCCACCCATTTCACAAAGGCGCGGCGAAAGTTGGTAACCTCAGAATAACCAAGCAGATCGGATATTTCTTGAACGGATAAGGTCGTGGTTTGCAGGTACTCCATTGCGAGTTCCTTTTTTACATCATCCAATATCTGCTGGTAGCTAGTACCAAGCCCTTTTAAACGACGACGCAGGGTTCTAGTGCCTAACGACAATCCTGATGCGACAGCATCAAGTTTGGGGAACTCGCCTGGCTTACTTAACAAAATGTGACAGATTCTGGAAATAAGGTCTTCCTCAATTTCCATCTGATTGAGCAGCTTTCTACATGCAGCCTCACAACTCTTGTTGGTACTGGAGTCTGCCTCGGCAAGGGTCTCTGATAACAAAGATGCATCAAATCGGTATTCACAATAAAGCGTATTGAACTCAATCTCACAGGGGAAATGGCGCTTATAGGCTTCAAGCTTTGCTGCAGGTGCATAGTTAAAACAGACCTTGCCTGGTGCGACAGGTTTGCCGAGCAGAAGCTGCACGAGAGGCGTAATACCCTTAAACAATTCCTCAACCACAAACTTGGCAACATCCCCTTCTGCGAGAATGTGATCTAGCCTTAAAACACCGTCCTTTCCTTCCTGGGCAAAACTTAGCTCAAACATGGCTCCGGCCATCTTGTGATATTTAACCGCAATCTGGATTGCACGCTCGAGGGTCGCGCTGCTCATCATTGCGTAACCCAGCAACCCATAGTTGGAGATTGAAACTTCAGCATCCCAGTCAAGCCAGAAACCTGGCTGCTTTACCTGCTGAATTGCGTTTTCAATGAGTTGAATATATTGCCGATAGCTGACCCGGAGAGATTCATCTCCTTCATCGTCATGATCAAAGATATCCGCTGTGGTAAGCCCTGTCTGGGCAAGCAATTTGTCTTCGCTATAGCCTTCTCGCAATAGCTGCGTCACCAGTCCAACCATCAGCCCAATGGGAATGGCGCGTTTATCAAGGCTGTAATTATGGAACATGAAATGTGTTTGCTGGTGTTCGGTGAATAATCAGTGTCCTGAATTGATCATTCTATGTCAACCATGGTCTTCGCTCTCGAGCGAAAATCCCACCTGACACAAATTTGATCCAAAGCCAGTGGGGCTAGTTTAGGCTAATCCACAAACTTAAATTCAGTCCCACAAAGCTGGACCCTGTCGTCCTGCCAATTAAGACCGAGATTCTGCGCTGCAGCTTCCAGAGCCGGTCGATTACTTAGCTTAAATTCAAAACCAGATACACCATCACCCCT
>CBDUKY010000487.1:0-2570 GCA_965367925.1 uncultured Pseudomonadales bacterium
ATGTCCTTGATACAGCAGGAAGTGGACAAGCTTAATCAGGAGGGATTGCAAAGCGATTCGCGGCTGGCAGAGGCATTTGTCCGCTCAAGGGCGAATCGCGGCCAGGGTCCCATCAAGATCAAAGCAGAATTGCGAGCCAGGGGTGTTGCAGATACCGAAATTGAAGCTGCCTTGAGCTTGTGTGAGGTTGACTGGTACAGCCTTGCCCGGCAGGTCGCCGCGAGAAAATTTGGTGACCAGATTCTAGATATCAAATTACGTGCAAAGCGTCAGAGGTTCCTACAACAGCGAGGCTTCAGCTTTGATCATATCAATGAAGTCTAGCCCTTATTTTTAGGCAACCTAAATTCAAATAGGTCTATCTGAATCTAGCAATTTTCTGTATCTTTACCGTCCCAAATTGACGCACAGTCTTCACTAAATGGATTGGATTGATGGATAGCCGCGAGATTCGCAAGGCCTACCTGGATTTTTTTGCTGACAAGGGTCATACCGTTGTTGAAAGTGGATCCCTGGTGCCTGCCAATGACCCTACATTGTTGTTTACTAACGCTGGTATGGTGCAATTTAAGGAAGCCCTGGCATTCCGTGAAAATCGTGGTTACACCCGTGCGGTCAGTTGCCAGCGCTGCGTGCGTGCCGGTGGTAAGCATAATGACCTGGATAATGTAGGTTATACCGCCCGCCACCACACTTTTTTTGAAATGCTCGGCAACTTTAGTTTTGGCGATTATTTTAAAAAAGAAGCTATTCAGTACGCCTGGGAATTCCTAACTGAGGTTGTCAAGCTACCACCTGAGCGACTCTGGGTAACAGTCCATACCGACGATGATGAGGCGGAGGATATCTGGATCAATGAGATCGGTTTTGATAAGAATCGTGTAACGAGACTTGGCGACGATGACAACTTCTGGACCATGGGTGACACAGGTCCATGTGGTCCTAGCTCGGAAATATTCTACGATCATGGTCCTGATGTGCCTGGTGGACCACCCGGTAGCCCAGATGGCGATCTTGATCGCTATATTGAGATCTGGAATCTGGTATTTACCCAGTTTGATCGTTCGGCTGATGGCACGCTGACACCCTTGCCCAAACCTTGTGTTGATACAGGGATGGGTTTTGAACGGTTGGCAGCGGTACTTCAGGGTGTTCATAACAACTATGACATTGACCTGTTTCAAGCGCTTATTAAGGAAGCCGCGAAACTACTTAACACCACCGATTTGGAAAATGATTCATTGAAGGTGATTGCAGACCATATCAGGTCATCTGCCTTTTTGATTTCTGATGGTGTATTGCCTTCCAATGAAGGTAGAGGTTATGTCCTGCGCCGCATTATCCGCCGTGCGCTACGCCATGGTCATAAGCTTCAGTCCACAGGACCCTTTTTCCACAAGCTAGTTGGTGAACTGGTTAATCAGATGGGGGACGCCTATCCCTTGCTGGCCCAGACCCAGTCACAGATAGAGAAAATACTACTTAAGGAAGAGCAGCAGTTTGACCTGACCCTTGATCAGGGTATGAAGATCTTGAGTGAAGCAATAAAAGCGCTTTCAGGCGATGCTATTCCCGGTGAAGTGGTTTTTAAACTTTATGACACCTATGGTTTTCCAACGGATTTAACCGCGGATATTGCCAGAGAACGCGATCTCTCTATCGATATGGAAGGCTTTGAAGTAGCGATGGAGGCCCAGCGAGAAAGGGCGAGAGCCGCAAGTAAATTCGGTGCCGTAAATGCTGATGTCTATAAGCTCGATGAGAAAACCGAATTTATCGGTTACGACTCCCTGCTCGGTGAATCAACGGTGACGGCAATATTTAAAGGTGAGACCAGGGTCGAACACGCAATGGAAGGTGATGAGTTGGTGGTTGTATTAGCCTCGACACCTTTTTACGCAGAGTCCGGCGGGCAGGCAGGGGATACAGGTAAGCTCTTTGCTAACGGCGTTACATTCGATGTGCTGGACACCGTTAAAGGGGGTGAAGCGTTTCTCCACAAGGGGGTCCTAAAAGAAGGCGAGTTAAAGGTCGGCGATAGTCTGCAGTCAGAGGTTGATCGTAAGCAGCGTGATGCCACGAGATTGAATCACTCAGCCACACACCTGTTACATGCAGCCTTGCGTACTGTTCTCGGTGAACATGTTAATCAGCGTGGCTCACTGGTTGATGCTGAGAAGCTACGTTTTGACTTTTCTCATTTTGAGCCTGTCACCACAGAAGAATTACGCACAATCGAACGGTTAGTGAACGAACAGGTAAGGCTCAATAGTAGGGTTGAGACTGAGTTACTTGGTCTCGAAGAAGCAAAAGAGAAGGGTGCTATGGCCCTGTTTGGAGAAAAGTATTCAGAACAGGTCCGTGTACTTACCATGGGCGATGGTTTCTCTATAGAACTTTGTGGCGGCACCCATGCGAATCGCACCGGGGATATTGGCGTCATGAAGATTGTCAGTGAAACCGGGATTGCCTCTGGCGTGAGACGAATCGAGGCTGTCACTGGTGCCAGAGCAATGCTTCAGTTAGAAGCACAAGATGAAGTTCTGACCGAAGTTGCCGGGGTACTCAAG
>CBDUKY010000488.1:0-2543 GCA_965367925.1 uncultured Pseudomonadales bacterium
CTGTGAGTAAGCTGGGCACCTTTTGGCCGACCTGTAGTACCTGAGGTATAAAAAATACAGGCATCATCATCGCCATCAATTGTGGCGTCTGGGAGCGCGCCACCTTTAGCTGTCAATTCAGAGAAGGGTGTGACCCCAGGGGCATCGCTTGTGAGTCGAACACCCACGACTTTCATGTCAGGGAAGCGATCAGAGATTTCATTAAATCGATCCAACCTTTCCTGATCACAAACCAATACCTTTGGTGCCGAATCTTCAAGGCCGTAGGCCATCTCTTCGCCGATCCACCAGGCGTTCATCCCAACCACGCCAATACCCTGGGATACACAAGCCCAGTAGGTCAGTAGCCATTCAGGATAGTTACGCATAGAGATTGCAACCCTGTCGCCATAGGCAACACCATTGTCCAACAACCAGTTCGCAATGGAGGCAACATCTCGATGTGCATCGGCATAGGTCCAGCGTTCGTCTTGATAAACCAGATAATCCCGATCAGCAAACTGTTCAGACGCTAGCCAGACTTCGCGTAGTGAGGGTGGTGCATTTTTGTAGGCCTTGATGGTATGTCCTCGTACCTCAACCTCCGTAATTTCGAATTGTCCCTCAGGACCAGTTAGTGAATCCCATACTTGCTTAAGTTCGTTATACATCCGGTTAAATCCCACCCTTCGTTTACGCTTGTTGTTGTGAATATCGAGTAAGATATGGATTCTTGCCACTTGATGCAAACGAGAAACGCCAGTTCATGCTGAAACATCTAAAAGTTATTGATGCGGCCTCGTATGTCGCTGGACCAGCGGCGGCAACGGTACTTGGTGATTATGGGGCCAATGTCATTAAGGTCGAACCCCCGTCTGGCGATACCTATCGTCGTCTTGCAGCCCGCTATAGAGTTGATTACAACTGGCTTTTGACCTCTCGGAATAAGCGTGGTCTGGCGCTGGATATTGCCAAACCTGAAGGTCAGGAGGCGCTGCATAAGCTCATTGCCGGAGCTGATGTATTGATTGTTAACTTCAATGCCGGGCAACTCAAGAAGTACCAATTGGAATACGAGACGCTTAAAACCATCAACCCAAAACTGATTTTTGCCCATATCACAGGCTATGGTACGCGTGGTCCGGATGCAGGTCGGCGAGCCTTTGACGTTGCTGCATGGTGGGCAAGGTCTGGCATCATGGACATGATGAAACCGCCTGGTGGCAGACCAACCAATGGTGTTGGTGGTGTCGGCGACCATGCCAGCGCCATGTCTCTTTTTGGCGCGATTATGATGGCGTTATATCAGCGAGAACGCACAGGTGAGGGCGCCTATGTTGCAACCTCTCTGGCAGCCAATGGTGCCTGGTCCAATGGCATGCACCTACAAGCCGCTATTGCTGGATTTGATTTAAGTGAAATACTGGAAGAGAAAGGCTACCAGTCACCGTTTAACTTTCCTTATGAAACCCGTGAAGGTCGTTACGTGATGCTGGTGGGGCCTGACCCAGGTAGAGAATGGCCGAGGCTGTGTGAGGCATTTGGTCATCCTGAGTGGCTGCAAGACGATAGGTTTCAGGGTATGAAAGCGATCATGAAAAATCGCGACCTGGTTAGAGAATATTTTGCCGAATATTTTGCCAGTACCTATCTTGCCGATGCAGTCAAAAGCCTTGATAAGGTTGACGCGACCTATAGTGTGGTGGAAAAACTCAAAGATGTACTCAGTGATGCTCACTTGATTGAAAATGAGGTGATCGTCAAGACAGGTATCGATGAAGCCGATTATCAATGGACGGTCAATAGCCCCATCGAAATGGCCGGGGTTAGCAAGCGAGAGATTGCCAGAGCGCCTGCAATTGGTGAACACAGTGTGCAGATTCTGCAAGAAGCAGGCTTTACCGAGGCAGAAATCAAGGCGCTGGGTGAGGCCGGTATCATGGGTAAAGGGGATTAGGGTTCACGGCAGCCGGATGCTGGGTTATTCTGCCGGTGGATTGCAGCAGCTTATAAAAAAAGAATAAAAATCGACAGGGCACGGATATGGAACAATTAAGTGGACAAGATGCGTCGTTTCTCTATGGAGAAACACCACGCAGCCCGATGCATATTGGTGCTATCGCAATTTACGATCCTTCAAGTTGCAAAGATGGTAAGCAGCGTTTCAAAGATATTTTGCAATTTACGGAAGAGCGGCTGCATTTAGCGTCAACCTTTCGCCGTAAGCTGGTGAATGTTCCTTTTAATCTTGATCACCCTTATTGGATAGAAGATAAGGATTTCGATCTTGAGTTTCATATGCGTCACATCAGATTGCCTGAGCCTGGGGATTGGCGACAGCTATGTATCCAGGCTGCACGTTTACATTCAAGACCGCTAGATTTGACCATGCCGCTGTGGGAATTCACGGTGATAGAGGGGCTAGATGGTATCCCTGGGTTACCGGCTGGTAGCTATGCCATTGTCAGTAAGGTTCACCACGCAGCCGTCGATGGTGCTTCTGGATCGGATATTACCGAGGCCATTCATGGTCTTGAACCCTATCCCGCACCGCCAGCACCGCC
>CBDUKY010000489.1:0-2540 GCA_965367925.1 uncultured Pseudomonadales bacterium
CCAAATGACGGTTGTTGCAGTAACGGGTACTAACGGCAAGACATCATGCAGCCAGTATATTTCTCAGGCGCTAACCAGCGTCGGCTTAACTTGTGGTGTCATTGGTACAACGGGTACTGGCTTCCCTGACGAATTGAAAGATGCAGGTTTGACCACGCCAGATGCGATTACCCTACAAGAAAATCTAAAGCTACTCCTTGATGCCGGGGCCAGGGTCGTCAGTATCGAGGCGTCCTCCCATGGGCTTGATCAAGGTCGGTTGAATGGGGTTGCCGTCAATGTTGCAGTGTTCACCAATCTAACTAGAGACCATCTTGATTATCACGGCTCAATTGAAGGCTATGGGAATGCCAAGAAAGCCTTGTTCGCGATGCCGGGCCTTGAGTTTGCTGTCGTTAACATTGATGACGAGTTTGGCCAGACAATTTTGCAGTACCTTGATCAGATAAATGATCAAGCGGCTCAATCTGTTACTGCACTGACCTATAGTGTCAACAATAAGCAGGCAAGCGTTCATTGTTTATCAGTCGACTATGAGCCTGCTGGTTTCGCTGCTGAAATTCAGACTCCCTGGGGCAGGGCGAGCATAAAATGTGACCTGCTTGGTGCGTTTAACGTCAGCAACGTGCTTGCCGTCATTGCTGTGCTTGGTAGTCAGGGGCTGACGATTGACCAGATTACGCAGGCGGTTTCTAGTTTAAAGAATGTCACTGGTCGAATGGATGTATTGCCGCTACCGAATGGTGCCTTTGCAGTAATTGACTATGCCCACACACCGGACGCACTTAAAAATGCGTTAGAAGCGTTACGTGAACACAGTGATGGGAAGATCTACTGTGTGATGGGTTGTGGCGGCGATAGAGACAAGGGCAAACGACCTGAGATGGGGGCGGTTGCGTGCGAGCTCGCAGATCAGGTGATCATTACAGACGATAATCCTCGCATGGAAACCTCCTCGACCATTATTGATGAAATTCTGGCGGGCGTATCAGATTTATCAAGCGTTCAAGTCATTGCAGATAGAAAGCAAGCAATCGCTGAAGTCTTGCAGCAGGCCGTTGCAGGCGACCTCGTGCTGATTGCTGGGAAGGGGCATGAGCCCTATCAGGATGTTGGTGGCGTCAAGCTTCCATACAGTGATTATGAAGAGGTCAGTAACTTTGTGAGTGTCTATCGTGACCAGAAGGAAGCCTAAGATGATTGTTGGTCTAGGAAAGACTGGCTACTCCGTCGCAGAATATTTTCTGCGTAGCGGCGTGCCCTTTTCTATTGCTGACGATTCCGCGAATCCTCCTGGTATGGATGCGCTGCGAGCACTGGTGCCTGATCTTGTGCTGGAAAGTGTGTCCGCTGAAAACTTACGAGCGGCGGACGAAATTGTGTTAAGCCCAGGTGTTCCGCTAAAGCTTCCAGCAATTGCAGACGCGATTGCTGAAGGTGTGCCTGTAACGGGTGATGTGCAGATGTTTGCTAATGTCAGGGAAAAACCACTGGCAGTTGTGACTGGCTCTAATGGTAAGAGCACCGTGGTTAATATGTTGGGAGAGTTGCTGGCCTCGGCAAATGTGCGCGCGGGTGTTGGCGGCAATATTGGTACACCATGTCTCGACTTGTTAACTAGCCAGTTGGATTGTTATGTGCTGGAAGTTTCAAGCTATCAGTTAGAAGTCGCGACCAGTCTTGGTGCTGATGTGGCGGTGGTGCTGAATCTGTCGCCAGACCATCTCGACCGCTATGAAAATGAAGCGGAATACTATGAGACAAAATTAAAGATTTATGTGGATTGTGAAGTCGCCTTGTTTAACCGGGCAACACCATCTGCCTATCGACCAGAGCAGGGTGCAAGACAAGTCAGCTTTGGTCTTGATGCGCCTGATAGTAAAGACGATTTCGGTGTTATGGCGCAAGGTGGCAAGTTGTATCTGTGTAAGGGGCAAACGCCACTGATAGCAACAGACACGCTGATTTTGCAAGGCCGTCACAACTGGCTAAATGCACTCGCTGCACTTGCTCTCGGTGAAGCGCTTGGCTTTGACCTGGCAAGACTCGTTGCTGGGCTGCCGAACTACAAAGGACTCAAACATCGTTGCGAACTCGTGTTTGAAAATGATGGGGTCAAATACATTAATGATTCCAAGTCGACAAACCCGGGTTCAACACTGGCGGCGATCAATGGCCTCAGTCAGGATAAAAAGAATATCTGGCTGCTGCTTGGTGGTAATGGAAAAGCAGCTGATTTTTCAGTGCTAAATGCGGCGATTGATCAAAGCATTAGGCAGTGTTTTATCTATGGACGAGATCAGGATGCCATTGCCGAGCAAATTCATTCGCCCGTTGTAAAGAAAGAAACACTAGCAGAAGCAATCACGGTCATTCGTGAATTGACCTCGCCTGGTGACATTGTCTTGTTGTCTCCAGGGTGTGCTTCGTTGGATCAATTTAAGAGCTTTGAACATCGCGGCGAAGTTTTTGAAAGTCTAGTCAAGGAGGCATGTTCATGAGCCTTGCCTTGAATACAACTAACTTAAATGATGATCAGT
>CBDUKY010000490.1:0-2517 GCA_965367925.1 uncultured Pseudomonadales bacterium
CAGGCCTATCAATCACCCCTGAACGCAAGGAGCGGGTTAGCTTCACTGCCCCCTATATGGAGATTGGTCAAATGGCGATTGTTCATATCGAAAACGCCGCGGCTTTTGGTAAACCAGATCCATTGCAACAATCCGGTCTGAAAATGGGGGTTCAACGTGGCTCTACTGGCGAGGCTTACGTTTCGGAAAATTACCCCAGAGCTAATGTGATTTCCTATACCGGTGTTGAATCAGGCCTTGAGGCGCTACGAGAGAAGCAAATTGACGTCTTTGTGCATGATTCCACTACCAGCTGGCAATTGGGTGATTCCTTCGTTAACGATAACCTGCTTAGCCTAAATCGGTTTTTAACCCACGAATCAATAGCCTGGGCAATGCGGAAAGATGCGAATGACCTACTGCTCGCGGTGAACTTAAGTCTTGAGAACCTGAAATCAGAAGGAAAGGTCAACGAAATCCTGGCGAAGTGGCTACCAGGTATACCCGCAGTGTCCAACCAGAGTGGTAACAACACGAGTTCTACCAACCAGTAGGATCTAACAGTATGAAGATAAATGGTGCCCGGGGCCGGGGTCGAACCGGCACCGCCCTAAAGCGACAAGATTTTAAGTCTTGCGTGTCTACCAATTTCACCACCCGGGCATAGGTAGGAAAGCCGCGTAGTTTAACGATGTACGGGCGTTGGCTCAATCTACTTTGAACAATTAATGGCAACAATTACCAATGGTCTTCCCAAAGCCGTTCAAAAGCCGCATTAAGCTCCGATATGGAACAGCTTGGTATAGATCAGCCACTGACCATCAAGTTTGATAAATGACAGGGTATCTAGAAAGGTAGTGCCGAGATAATCATCCCTGACACGCGCCACAGCAGTTTGCCCAGCAATCTCAATAGACAAAATCTCAAGGCGCTTGTTTGCACCCTGTTCCGCAGGAGACGGTTGTTCACTGGCAACTAGCGCTGAAAACGCGGCGCGACTCATCTCGTGAAACTCACCTTGCATATAGCCACTGATTTTTGCATCAGGATGAAAGACCGCATCAACTTTTGCCGCACTGGACTCGTACATACTTTCAAAATAGGTCGTGATCTGGGCTTCGATTTGGCTTTTATCTGAATTCAATTTCTGCTCCCGACTAATTGTCTTCGTCCTTCGTCATACCACTGGCAAGGTCTGGCCAGGCCAGGCGCAAGTAAAGAAACATTGACCAGAGTGTTAACGCTGCTGCTGCATAAAGCAATACATAGCCCGCTTTGACATAAATACTTTGCAGATCTGGGCCATTTGCCAACAAGACAATAATGGCAACCATCTGGAAGGCCGTTTTAATCTTACCCACAAATGAGACGGCCACGCTTTGCCTGGAGCTATATTCGGCCATCCACTCCCGTAATGCAGAAACAACGATTTCACGTCCAACGATGACAAGTGCAGGCACCGCCAGAATGGCGCTGGCATGAATTTCAACCAGCAGTACGAGTGCCACGGCAACAATTAACTTGTCAGCGACCGGGTCTAAAAATGCACCAAATGGTGTCATTTCATTGAGTTTCCTGGCGAGATAGCCGTCTAACCAATCTGTCACACTCGCCAGTGTAAATACCCCGGATGCAGCCAGATATCGCCATTCAAAAGGCAGGTAAAAAACCACTACCAGCACCGGAATCAGCGCGATCCGCAGACTTGTAACAATGTTAGGTAGGCTAATAGGAAGTTTCATTGATGTAGCAAGAAAGTCGTGGCTCAGGACTGGTGCAGCGTAGCATAAATGTGGTCTGCAAGCTTTCTACTAACGCCTTCTACTTTGGAAATTTCCTCGGCGCTGGCACTTTCAACCCGATTCGAGCCACCAAAATGTCTGAGTAAGGCCCGGCGCCGTTTAGGGCCAACACCTTCTATACCTTCCAATACTGACTGATTGCGTTTTTTACCCCGCCGCGCGCGGTGAGCCGTGATTGCAAACCGATGACTTTCGTCTCGAATATGTTGGATCAGGTGCAGCCCAGGGTTGTCGGGCGCAAGTACGATCTCTGGTTGGCCTGATATAAATAGACTTTCGAGACCGGCTTTTCGTGTCGGGCCCTTGGCAACACCGACCATAATGACCCCCTCGATTTGTAGCTCTTCGAGTATTTTTTCAGCCTGGCTTAACTGGCCTTTACCGCCATCGATAAACAGCACATCGGGTAACTTGCCCTCGCCTTTTTTGAGGCGTGTGTACCGTCGTTTAAGTGCCTGGGCCATGGCAGCATAGTCATCTCCTGGGGTAATCCCTTCGATGTTAAATCGACGATAGTCGGACTTGAGTGGACCGTTTTGATCAAAGACAACGCAAGATGCGACGGTGGCTTCACCGGAACTATGACTGATATCAAAGCATTCGAGGCGTTGTGGCTGTTCATCTAATCCAAGTGCTTGTTGCAAGGCATCAAACCGCTGGTTGAGATTATTACGATTCGCAAGATGGCTACCAAGGCTTTGTTCGGCATTTGTCACAGCAAGGGTTACCCAGCGCT
>CBDUKY010000491.1:0-2514 GCA_965367925.1 uncultured Pseudomonadales bacterium
CTCACTTAGCATCATCAATAGATGTTTACACACTGTATGACCAGTACGGATCTTTTGCTTGGACTGCCTCATTCGGCGAGCCGCCTTCATCGCAAGTTGCGAATGATTAGGAAACTCGCCTATCTGGGCAGAAGGCCTTATGCCTTGTCCTGGGGCAGGATTTGCACCAATCAACATTCTGCCTGGTGCACTAACATCCTTGATGACACTATAAAGGCTACTCGAATTTAGGCTACTCATCTGGCAATCCTCCATTTAGCCTGAACTACTGTATAAAAGAACAGTAACAATATACTGTTTAGATGTACAGTAGTTTTTAGGCTATTTTCCAGTTATTGGCTAAAAACAAGCCCGTCACCTTCCCTGGTTGCATTAATCTCCTGACCAGCTTTCACACGTCCCGCCAGGATTTCCATCGCTAGTGGGTCTTCAACATAACGCTGAATTGCACGTTTAAGCGGTCTTGCGCCATAGACAGGGTCATATCCAACATCCACCAGGAACCCAAGCGCCTCCTCGGTAAGGTTCAGAGCAATGTCTGAATCTGCCAGCCTTGCTTGCAAGGTCTGAAGCTGAATGCGAGCAATACCTTCTATCTGGTCCTTTTCTAATGGATGGAAAACCACCGCATCATCAACGCGATTTAAGAATTCTGGTCGGAAGTGTTGTGAAACAACCCCCATGACCGCTTCTTTCATCTCGCCGTAACTGGCCGTGTCAGACAAGGTTTGGATCAAGTCTGAACCCAGATTTGATGTCATCACCAGGACTGTATTCTTAAAGTCTACAGTTCGCCCATGACCATCAGTCAGACGTCCATCATCCAACACCTGTAACAAGATATTGAACACATCACCGTGTGCCTTTTCGATCTCATCTAACAAGATCACAGAATAAGGCTTACGACGAACCAATTCCGTCAGGTAACCGCCTTCTTCATAACCCACATAGCCGGGAGGCGCACCAATTAATCTGGCGACAGAATGCTTTTCCATAAACTCAGACATATCGACTCTGATCAATGCATCTTCAGTATCGAACAAGAACCTTGCCAACGCCTTACACAGTTCAGTCTTACCAACACCAGTTGGTCCAAGGAACAAAAATGACCCGTTGGGTCGATTGGGATCAGAAATACCTGATCGTGATCGTCTAACCGCATTGGATACGGCTGCAACAGCTTCATCCTGGCCAACGACCTGCTTATGTAACTCAGTTTCCAGTTGTAAGAGCTTCGCCTTCTCACTCTCCAACATTTTTGACACAGGGATGCCAGTCCAACGGGAAACTACCTCGGCTATTTCTTCCTCGGTGACCCGGTTTCTGAGCAACTTCATATCTTTGGTTTCGGCTTCACTTGCAAGCTCTAGCTGCTTTTCTAGTTTTGGTATATCACCATACTGCAGCTCAGACATTCGGGTTAAATCACCTGCGCGTCTGGCAACTTCAAGGTTTGCCCTTGCTTGTTCAAGATCTTCCTTAATCTGTTGCGCACCGTGAAGTGCTAGCTTCTCTGAATTCCAGATTTCATCGAGATCTGCATATTCTTTCTCTAGCTCTTCAATATTTTCATTCAAGACCTTTAAGCGCTGGATTGAACCCTCATCGGTTTCCTTATTCAGTGCTTCTCGTTCAATCTTTAACTGAATCAAGCGTCTTTCCAGACGATCCATTTCCTCGGGTTTTGAATCCATCTCCATTCGGATCAAACTTGCTGACTCATCAATCAGGTCAATGGCCTTGTCTGGGAGCTGCCTGTCTGTGATATATCGATGAGACAATCTTGCCGCAGCAATAATTGCCGGGTCAGTGATATCAACACCGTGATGGATCTCATAGCGTTCTTTCAAGCCACGCAAAATCGCAATCGTGTCTTCCACATTTGGTTGGTCGACCTGGACCTTCTGGAATCGGCGCTCAAGTGCTGC
The DNA here is from genome assembly GCA_965367925.1 of uncultured Pseudomonadales bacterium. Lineage (GTDB taxonomy): Bacteria > Pseudomonadota > Gammaproteobacteria > Pseudomonadales > Azotimanducaceae > JAHRVQ01. The sequence continues at coordinate 1,929 of CBDUKY010000491.1, forward strand.
ATCAGACTCGACATACTTTCTGTACTCATCAAGGGTTGTCGCACCCACACAATGCAGTTCGCCACGTGCCAGCGCAGGTTTAAGCATGTTACCGGCATCCATTGCGCCATCCGCTTTACCAGCACCAACCATGGTGTGAAGTTCATCGATAAACAAAATGACACTACCTTCTTGCTTCGACAATTCACTTAGGACCGCTTTCAGGCGCTCTTCAAATTCACCACGGAATTTTGCACCTGCAATTAGGGCCCCCATATCGAGCGATAAGATTCTTTTGTGTCGCAAACCTTCTGGCACTTCACCATTAAGAATACGCTGGGCGAGACCTTCAACAATGGCGGTTTTACCAACGCCTGGTTCGCCAATAAGTACAGGATTGTTTTTAGTCCTGCGTTGTAACACCTGGATTGTTCGTCTAATTTCGTCATCGCGACCAATTACAGGGTCTAACTTACCCTGCTCAGCCAGTTCACTCAGATTGACGGTATATTTGTCTAACGCCTGACGATGTTCCTCGGCATTAGGATCATTAACATTTTCTCCACCACGGAATTGATCAACAACACGCTCCAACGCATCTTTCTTG
>CBDUKY010000492.1:0-2487 GCA_965367925.1 uncultured Pseudomonadales bacterium
CCTCTCTAAAGGTTTTAAGCGCCGGGTAGGGCTGGCACAGGCGATAATTCATGATCCCAGCGTATTGATACTCGATGAGCCAACTGATGGGCTAGACCCTAACCAGAAGCATCAGGTCAGATCACTGATTCAAGGTCTGTCGAAAGACAAGATCGTGATTATCTCAACCCATATCCTAGAAGAAGTCACGGCGGTTTGTAATCGCGTGGTCATTGTTGCCAATGGAAAGATTGCCGCTGACTGTACACCGCTCGAGCTGGAACAAAAATCTCGTTTCCATGGCGCGGTGACACTGGAGCTCGATACAGCTGATATAGGTAACGAGAGCTTACAGGCGGAAATTGCAGCATTAGATGTTGTGGCTTCTATCGAAGTGGCAGAAAACAGCCTGCATATACTGCCAGCAGGCGACAATCCTATGCTACCTGGTTTGTTAAAAACCCTGTCCGCCCGGCAAGTAGTGCCAGTGAATATACTAAGTGATAGAGGCAGGCTCGATGAAGTCTTTCGTCAGATCACCATGGGAGGGACGCCATGAATCATTTGATGATCATTACCAGGCGCGAGTTTGGTAGCTACTTTGTTACCCAGGTCGCTTACGTCTTTATCCTGATATTTCTCGTCTTGTCAGGTGTTTTTACCTTCTATCTAGGGAACTTCTATGAGCGTGGCCAGGCAGATCTGGTGCCGTTTTTTAGTTTCCATCCCTGGCTGTATCTTTTTCTTGTGCCAGCAATCTCCATGAGAATGTGGTCCGAGGAGCGCAAGTCAGGCACCATCGAATTGCTGCTTACCTTGCCTATTCGAAAACGGGATGCAGTGTTCGGCAAGTTCCTTGCAGCCTGGCTATTTGCAGGTGTCGCTTTGCTGTTAACTTTTCCTATCTGGATCACGGTGAATTATCTGGGTGATCCAGACAATGGCGTAATTCTCGCAGGTTACATTGGTAGTTGGTTAATGGCTGGCGGATTCCTTTCTATTGGTGCCTGTATGTCCGCACTAAGTAAGAGTCAGGTTGTGGCCTTTATCCTAACTGGCGCTGTGTGTTTGTTGTTTGTGCTTGCTGGTTTTCCTCTTCTGCTCAATATGTTCGAAACCTGGGTACCTTTGACTGTGCTTGATGCGCTCGCCAGTTTAAGTTTCCTGAGTCATTTTACGTCTGTATCTAAAGGTGTGGTGAGCTTGCAAGATCTGCTCTATTTCTTATCAGTCATGGCCTTGTGGTTGGGTATCACCATGATCGTTATTGAACAGAATGAGGCGGGTTAAGAGATGAAAAAACTATTTCATGCAAATCTAGGTATTGGATTACTGGTTGGTGTCTTCTTCGTGTTTACGATGTTCAACAATACTGTGCTATCAGGCATACGGTTGGATCTTACAGAGAACAAGTTATTCACCTTGTCAGAAGGTAGCCGGGAAATCGTTTCGCAAATTGATGAACCAATCAATCTGTATTTTTTCTTCTCTGATGCCGCGAGTAGAGACCTGACTTCTTTGCGTGCTTATGCAAAACAGGTGCAAGCCTTGTTGGAAGAGTATGCGCTAGCCTCGAAAGGCAAGATTCAATTACATGTTATTGATCCGGCACCTTTCTCCGAAGAAGAAGATCAAGCGGCCGAATTTGGGTTGCAAGCAGTGCCCGTTAACAATGCGGGCGAGAACATATACTTTGGGTTAGCAGGTACCAATGCGCTGGATGATCAGGGTGTGATTAGTTTTTTTCAGCCAGATAAAGAAAGGTTTCTTGAATATGATGTAAGTAAATTAATTCAAAACCTGCTTTCACCAGAGAAGGCAACTATTGGTCTGATGTCATCGCTAAAAATTCAGGGCGATATTGATATGCAGACTTTTCAGACTAGTCCGGCACTGATGATCGTGGATCAACTGGGTGAGTTGTTTGAAATAAAAAATATCGAAATGACCGCCAGTGAAATTCCAGAGGATGTTGATTTGCTTATGCTGGTTCATCCGAAGTCGCTTAGCGAAGAGACAGAATTTGCAATTGATCAGTTTGCTATGAGTGGTGGAAGGATACTCGCATTTGTTGATCCTCTGGCTGAAATGGATCGGCCGGCACAAAATCCGATGATGCAAGCATCACCGCCAGCTGCGTCAGACTTAACCCGATTGTTGGCGAGTTGGGGTGTTAGCCTCGAAGAAGGTGTGGTACTTGGTGATGCACAAACTGCGCTGGCAGTGAGTGGTAGCGATGGATTGCCAGTTAGGCATCTGGCCATCCTCGGTATGGGCGAGGATAATTTTTCTGGCGATGATATTGCGATCTCTGGATTGGAAAATATCAATCTCGCTTCAGCCGGTATTCTTAAACTTGAAAATATGAAAGGGCTAACAGCAACAACCCTTATTCATTCGACTGAGTATTCAGAACCTATACCTGTAAGTAGACTGCAATTTTTGTCAGACCCAAAGACTTTGCAGCAAGAGTTTAAGGCAACGGGTGAACAATACCCGGTTGCAGTG
>CBDUKY010000493.1:0-2486 GCA_965367925.1 uncultured Pseudomonadales bacterium
GGTCGGATAGCCGAGGGCAGTGCTGATAATGTGTTTATCGTAAAAGATGGCCTGGTGAAAACCCCACCCACTAGCGAAGGTGCACTGGATGGCATTACCCGCCAGGCTATTCTCGACCTCTGTGGCGCGCGGAATATTCCTGCTATCGAGACGCCACTTGCGACAACTGACCTCTATACGGCAGATGAAATCTTCCTCACAGGTACCGGTGCCGAGTTAATTCCGGTTGCCAGGGTTTCGGGGAAAAAGATCCCTGATAAGCGGCCTGTTTTTGAAGCATTAAGCCTCGCTTTCAAGGCTTTAGTTCGCAATCCAGATCAGTTAGCTTCATGCTAGAATCCGCTGCTTAACATCAGGTAGTACGACATTTGAATCGAGCTTTAAAAATTCTTGATGCCTTTGCTGATATGGTGGGGCGAATAGTTTCGCCCCTGACTATCGTCATGATGTTGCTGACATGTATTGTTGTTATTGCTCGCTACATACTGAACGTCGGCGCGATTCAGATCCAAGAAAGTGTCATCTACCTACACGGCATCGTCGTCATGCTCGGTATCGCCTATACCCTGCGCCATGAAGGTCACGTCAGGGTCGATATCTTCTACCAGAAATTTTCTCCACGCTTAAAGGCTATGGTGAACCTCTTTGGTACTCTGGTATTTTTGTTCCCTGTCGCCATCTTCATCCTCTGGTCCAGTATCGACTATGTACACTTCTCCTGGCAGCTCAAGGAGGTATCCGCGGAGCCGGGCGGCCTACCATTTGTCTATGTGCAAAAGTCCTTGTTGTTGATCATGGCAGCCCTGCTAATCTTGCAAGGTGTCGCAGAAATACTTCGCAATATTGTTCAAATAACCAACCGGGAAGATCAACACATTGGTTGAATATGCTGCGCTAATAATGTTTGCGGCAGTCTTTCTGCTGCTCTTACTTGGTTATCCAGTCGCCTTGTCTCTTGGTGGTACCGCCTTGATTGCCGCAGCAATCGGTATTGCAACCAATACCTTTGATGCCTCTTTTTTGATGGCTACACCAAATAGACTGTTTGGCATTATTTCCAATCAAACCCTGATCGCCGTGCCTCTATTCGTCCTGATGGGGGTCATATTAGAAAAGTCCCGAATTGCAGAGAATTTGCTAGATGCCATGAGCCGGTTGTTTGGCAGGCTACCAGGTGGCCTTGGCATTTCTGTCACCCTTGTCGGTATGTTGATGGCTGCAAGTACCGGTATTGTCGGTGCAACTGTTGTGACAATGGGGTTAATGTCGCTGCCTTCAATGCTCAAAGCTAGATATGACCCGTCCCTCGCGACTGGAACCATTTGCGCCACAGGCACACTTGGGCAAATTATACCGCCTTCGATCGCACTGGTTCTATTAGGGGATGTGTTATCCAATGCCTATCAGCAGGCACAACTAAACCAGGGGATTTTTAATCCAAAAACGATTTCTGTAGGAGACCTCTTTGCAGGTGCAATTATTCCAGGACTCCTGCTGGTTACCATGTATCTGCTTTACATCATCAGCATCGCGCTGATAAAGCCGGAACGAGCACCCGCTCTTGAGGAGGCTGAGCCTGTTAGCTTGAAAGAACTCATCTTAAGTATCGCGCCACCACTAATACTTATTGCGGCCGTGTTAGGTTCAATTTTGCGCGGTGTCGCAACACCGACGGAAGCAGCAGCCGTCGGCGCACTTGGTGCGCTTATCATTGCACTGCTAAATAGAAGCCTGGATCTCTCACAACTAATTCTTGCTAGCCAATCAGCAACAAAAACCACTGCAATGGTTTTCTTTATTCTAATCGGTGCTTCTATCTTCTCGTTAGTTTTCAGGGGCTTTGGCGGGGAGGCTATCGTTCATGGATTGTTTGCGCACCTGGGCGGCGTCGTTACTGCAACGATCATCGTGATGCTCGTCATATTTTTACTTGGCTTTATTTTGGATTTTATTGAGATTACATTTGTCGTGGTGCCAATCGTTGGACCTGTTTTACTTTCAATGGGTCTCGACCCTGTCTGGCTTGGGGTAATGATTGCAATGAATCTGCAAACGTCTTTTCTAACACCACCTTTTGGTTTCGCATTATTTTATTTACGTGGTGTCGTACCGGATTCCATTACCACCTTACAAATCTACAAAGGTGTAATTCCGTTCATTATTATACAACTGATCATGTTGCTTGTACTTGCCTGGCAACCCTGGCTCGCCACCTGGCTACCAGGGCTGCTGTTCGACTAGTTATTCAATCGCTCGTGCATTGATATACGCGCGTTCAGAGATCTCATGGTAGCTGATGACATTATCTCGATACTGGATGTAGGACTGGTAAATCCGCTGCGCAAGTGGATCATCGCCAGGAATTTCAGCAATTACCTCATCAGAGATTCTATGCAGTTCAGTCAACACATCATCAGGCAACTTTCGAAGCTCTACATGATGTTTGTCCACCAGTTCTCGTAATGCTGCATTATTCCGGGCCGTGT
>CBDUKY010000494.1:0-2468 GCA_965367925.1 uncultured Pseudomonadales bacterium
GCATGAATTCGCCCAAATGCGCCATATCGTTGATTAGGCTTAATCGTCAGGCCTGCAGCTTGCCAGGCTTCAATATCCGACTCAGACCAACCATTTTCATCGGTTTGTTCCGCATGGAAGGCCAAGAGTTCTACGTTGCGTTTACCAGTTTTCGAATCAGTGCTTGTTTCTGGATGAACTCTGGGTGCCGCTACTGCCTCCGGCAAGGTCATTTCTTGGTCCACATACCTTGAGATGGTCTGCACGATGGCAGACAAGATCCGCAACCCGCCTGCTGCCCCTAGTACCAGTTCCACTTCACCATTCCGGGTCACTATGGTTGGTGCAATAGTGGTTCTAGGTCTGGTCCCTGGTTTTTGCTCTGCTGTCGATAAGTAGGTGCCCATGGTAGATGCATAGACAAACCCAAGATCTGGCGTCACGACTTTTGAACCAAAAGCTGGGCCTAACGTCTGGGTAATCGAGACGGTCATCCCTTCACAATCGGCAGTAACAAAATGGGTCGTGTGATGTGAATCCTTGCCCCAGGAATCACCAGTCCAATCGGTGTTAGCTGCGAGTAGATGAGGTTGGCCAATCGCTGTCAGTGCTGATGTTTCGACACCAATATCTGGCACAGTAATCAGCGCGGCCTGTGCCTTTGCCCAGGATTTATTGGTTACCTGTGCCAGATCTAATTCCTGATAATCAACCGCCATGGACCTTATTGCCAGCGCAAGGGCTTGATTAACAACAGCACCCCATTGCAAATCGGTCAGAGACCCCATATCAATATTCTCAAGAATATTTAGTGTTTTCACCACCAGGCCACCACCAGCAGGCGCAGCAATTGAGTGGACTTCAACATCTCGATATTTCGTTGTGATGTATCTTCCATCTAGTGCCTTGTAGTTCTGTAGATCATCAAGTGTCACGAAGCCTTCATTGGCTGCCATATCCTCTGCTATAGCCTCGGCAATATCGCCGGCATAAAAGGCATCAGCACCTTGTTTAGCAATTTCCCCAAGAGTTCTTGCGAGTACTGGTTGCTTGAGTATTTCCCCTGCCTGATAGGTTGAACCATCTACCTTAAGGAAGTTTTTTTGAAAGCCTGGATTGGATTTGATTGCATCGAGGGTACGGGCATGTCTTGCAGCTGCACCAGGCAACATCTCATAACCATCTTCAGCAAGATCAATCGCAGGTTGAACGACTTCTGCCCAGGGCAAACTGCCATGTTCCTGATGTAGGCGCCACAAGGCTGCAACAACCCCAGGGGTTGCAATCACACCATAACCATTGGCAACGGGATTCTCTGGTCTGACATAGTTGGCGGGAATTTCAGTCATGCCGTTATAGGCCTGAAAGCTACCAGCCCCGGTTCGCACCAGTATTTGATTTCGGCCACCAATGCTATTCATGGTCGGTTCTACCACGGCAATGGCAAAGCCAGCGGCAACTGCAGCATCAGCGGCATTACCCCCTGCTTCTAAGATCAATTTAGCAGCATGACTCGCCTCCGGTTGGGCCGCGACAGCTATGCCTTGTCTGGACTGACCAACCTGGCCCATATCCCGAGAACTCATGGTACTCACACAGGCTGTACACAAGAGGCACAAAAGCCCCGCGCTGACTCGCTGGATTATTCCCTGATTCATCTAGTGTCCCTCTAATTCTCTTTGGTGTTTTATCTGGTTAACCACAATTGTCGTTTGTTCGGATGCCAGCCCTGTATAAGTCGTGACATCAAGCAATCGATCAAGCTCCGCTTTTGAGAGTAAGGGAGCAAGTTCTGACGCCTCAAATGCACGCCTTAATGTCTGATGATTTTCCAATGCGGACTTCGCGATGGCATGCATCTTATCGTTGGCAACCTGTTTACCAATCTGATCCGCAAGGGCAAAAGCTACACGCTGGGACATAATCAGCTGGTTAGTCTTCTGCAGGTTCAAGGCCATTGTTTCTTCATTGACCTGTAAGCTCTTGAGTAATCGGTTGGCTGTTCGAAGCATGGCATCTGCTTCAATAGAAATATCTTCCAGGACCCGGTTGGGCCTGCTGGTATTGTCTCGTTCAAAATAATTGCCCACATCATCGAGGATCACTTCTGCTAGACGTGGAATGCTACGAGCGTAGTGTACAAGCGCTTCAGACTTACCAGGATTATTTTTATGAGGCATCGTGCTGCTGCCAACGGCTGTGCTCACTCGCACCTCAACCGTTTCACCAATATCTGTCATCTGCAGCAAAAATAGCTCGTTGCCAATACGGCCCCAGGATTTACTGATAAGAGAAAGCACAAGGGCATATTCTCCAAAGACATCTCTAACACCATGCCAATCAGCAATATAAGGACTTGCCAGACCAAGCTCAGTCGCAAAGGTTTGTTCGATTTCTATTGCTGAATCGCCAAGACCCAGATAGCTACCCACTGCACCTTTTAAAATTGCTGACCGATCAAGCCTGGCTTTGACGGCTTTTAGTCTATC
>CBDUKY010000495.1:0-2464 GCA_965367925.1 uncultured Pseudomonadales bacterium
CCAACAAGAAAACGCCAGGCTTTAAGCTTCAGTTAAGCTTAAGTTCACTGAGCATTAAGCCTCGACCTCTTATTCTTCTCCGACGCTGATAGCCATGGAGGCTAACAGGCAACTGAATTAACTGAGGAATATAGAGAATGAAGAGATTAACTACTGGACTTATGACAATCATAGTCGGCGCAAGCATGAGTCATTCCATTCAGGCGGCAGATTACAGAGACTCTGTAGGACCAGGGGACAAAGACGCCAGGTGGGTGCTTACTGGCACAGCCTTCTCAGTTAACAACCCCTATGCGGGTGAAGGCGAAGAAAGCGGCTTTAACCCTGGCTTCAGATACAACGGCGAGAAATTTTTTGTTAATGGCGCCAATGGCTCACTCGGCTACTCAATTGCAAAGTGGGGTAATCTAAGTGCGGGGGTTGTCGCGGGACTAAACTACTCATTTTTAAGTGACGACGGGGAATACCGAAACAACGAACGCCTAACTGGATTGGAAGAAAGAGACGCCACGGTTGACGGCGGCTTTTATGTGAACCACACCACAGATCTGGGTCGATTCAACGTCACAGCACTGACTGACCTCGGTGGAAAGCACAATGGTCAATCGGTCGGTGCGAGTTACACCTTTGATTTTGCGGTTGGCGACTGGTCGATCAACCCGACGATTGGCGCGCAGTGGTTGAGCAACAATATCGTGAATCATCACTTCGGCGTTGATGCAAACGAGGCAACGGCATTGCGTTCAGCATATAACGGTGGATCCGCACTGAACTGGAACGCCAGCATACGCAGTCGATACGACATCACCGAGAATTGGGATGTAAATCTTTCGGCTGGTGTGACCGCATTGGATAGCGCGATCCGGGACAGCTCAATTGTCGATGAGGATGTTATTTCATACGGTAGTATTTCTGTTGGTTACAGCTTCTAAGCAATCGCAGTTTGTACCTTGCTACAGAAGCGATGCGCAACGGCGAAGGGTCCGACCTGCGAGTAATAGCATCTGGTCCGATATAGTTAGTGAATCTTCGCTACAAGCACATCTCGCTCCAGGGCACGGGCAGCAGCCACGCATCCTAACTGGGCAGCTATGCGCTGTTCAGCTGGGCCTCGTGTCGCCAGGTGATCAAACTGCTGTGTGACCTCAAGCTGAGTATGTTGAGGTTCGCCATTTACGAGAGCGGGGCGATAGCGCATGTTTTGAAGCTGTTTACGTACCAGGTTGCGCACCAATCGAGGCGCATTGGTTTCCCCCACCTTCAGCCGCTTAACTTTGCCTTCCTCTGTAACAACATAGTCCAGATTGATGTGGAAGTTTGTATAATCAATTTTACCGGATAAGTCAGCAACACGTGACTCACATAAAGGTAGCGGAGCCCCCACCAACTGGGTTGGGGTCATCTGAGCCGAAGTTACCATTGAGTTGCGATTCTCTTTTTGCAACATTGCATCGACATATCCACGGGCCATCTTGTCAATTCGATCAGCACCGATTGGTGTTGCTGGCAATGTAGCACCTGATTTCAAATAAAAGGAACGGGCTTGTTGTTCCTCTTTTGCAAGCAAGGCGAGATCTCCGAGGCGCAACCAGTGCTCGGTCGATAGATCCATCTCTTCAAGCTGAGCCATTGTGTTATCGATGTCGCAACAACCCACCATTAAGTACTCATTTCTGAGCATACCTAAATACACTGTGGCCAGTTCGCCTTGTGGCAGCGAATGCGTTTCCATTAGCGCTAGTGCAGTTTTAAATGCCATTTGAGATTTTTTTGGTTGCATTGTTTTCTGGTACCAGTGCCCCAGGGTTACCCAGGACGGCGCCATCGCTTCAGGGGCATACCCGGATGACTCACCAACAATTTTATGCTGGAGCTCCATCAGTTTGTTTGCCCCAGCAAAACTCCCAAGTTCTAATTGAATCAGGGCCAATTGTTCCAGAATAGGGTTTTGACCCGGGCTATAGACACCTTCTTCGCGGTGGATGAGGTGCTGGGCATGATGATAGTAATCCATCGCAACATCTAACGCTTTGTCCTGCATCGCTGCTTTTGCTTGCTCTAGCAGGACAGAAGTTGTCGGCTCCTGCGCAGGATCAGCTAGTGCCGTTGTGCCCAAAACAAAAAATATGGATATGATGAATTTGGAAATCGTTGACTTTTCGCCACACACCAAATCCTGATGAGACACTGATCGACTCACGAGATACTTCCCCCTTTTTCACTCAAGGCAATCTTAGTGGAAAGGTAGGTATTTGTAGTCAAAAAATGGCGAGTTCCATTATTTTTCCAGAAAGTCTGCGTGCCAATTTGGTGCGTTAGATATAGATGTTAACAATTCTCCCATGCTGCATCGCCGCATCTTTATCTGCGCTTTAATTTGGTGCGCCTTCTCTTCATTTTTTGAAATATTCTATTCACCACCAGGGAATCGATGGACCAGGCGCTGCTACCTCGAAGCTCGCCA
>CBDUKY010000496.1:0-2461 GCA_965367925.1 uncultured Pseudomonadales bacterium
TGTCGATTTGTCGATTTTCCAATATCAGCGGAACCAATGCCAGGTAAAAAATGCTGGTCTGGGTAAAAAGCCCGAGGAATAGCGCGAACCCAATAGCCGTCATGATCATGAGTCTGAGCCTTTCGGATTTGTCGCCTCGTCTTGCTATCCAAATTGAACCGAGCACGCCCCCAACACCGCCAGCGCCCATCAAAATACCTAATCCTGTTTCACCGGTTTGCCAGCTTTGCTCCACAAGCATCACGAGTAAATTCTGAAAAGGCATTGCCAAAAACATCGGGACAAGACCGAACAGCAGGCAAACAAGTACTGGCTTGTTTTTCTTGATGTACTGAAACCCGTAGACAATATCCGCAAGCAATGGTTTTTTGCCTCCCTCCGGTTGGATGGCGGTATTACGCTTGACGAAGAACATACAAAAAACGGCAAGACCATAAAGTAGTGACGAGACGACATAGGCAGCCACAACAGAAAATTGCGCGATAACAAGCCCCATCAACGCTGGCCCTGCAACTCTGCTCAGATTCATTGCACCGCTAGAGATGGCCATTGCACTTTGAATCCGCTCTGGCCCCACAACATTGACGGTGATCGCCATTCTCGCAGGCATGATAAATGGGAAGGCACAACCGGCGATAAATGCGGTACAGAGCAAATGCCAGAATTCCAACTTGCCCATCACTAACAGGCCAAGTATGAAGATTTCATTCCCAGTGATTAGACTCTGACCAATAATAATGAGTTGGCGTCGTTCAACACGATCGGTGATTGCGCCACCTATCATCGACGCAAAGATCATAGGTACCGCCACAACCAGATTAATATAGGCAAGTGATTGCGCGAGCCCGGTCAGATCCCAGGCGAGAATGGTACGAGTCAGTATTTGACCCTGCATTGCGAAGAAGAAACCAACATTGCCGAAAAAGAGCCACCGAAATTCCGGTATCGACAGTACTGAAAAAGCACCGGATTCACGGATAGACGGTTCTAACGTTGGGCTCCTGATGATCGTGCATCCTTGCGGAAGTAAATTGATCCATGTCCATTGACTGACACGGCACCTGTCTCTGCATCTATGAACAATCTACACCTAAACAACGCCGAGTGGAAATAAGAAGCAGAGTGTATTGTCTCTTCAACTTAAGAGGCCGGCATTATAACCCATTTGAGCAAAGTAACATGCCAACTGCCGTCAGTTGTGGGGTCAGAGTAAAGTGCCAGAGTAAGCGCGCGATTGAGCCAGCGCACCTGTCTGCTTATGGAGACGCTTCGAAGACTTCAGTTTCAGGGTGGAAGGTGAACCAGGCAAACCAGAAGGCAACCACTGTCGGGTAAGGGTGGCCACTTTGATCCTCAACCGTTGCGGTTTTAGAAGCTCTGTCCCAGAGAATGACAAATTTTTCGCCATTAAAGGTATCAGAGAAGCTGGTCTTTCCGTTTTTCTCTAGCTCTGAAAATGGATAAGCCTTAAATTTTCCATCCGATTCTATACCGAGGATATTTTCTTTAGGGTGGTAGGTTTTTGGTGCCTTGTGATTCACCTTGAAATAAAGTTTACGGCTGTGTGCGTAACCGCGATAGGGCGATTTTCTATAGTCCCGCTTAAATCCCGTGTCGCGGCTTAAAACGACTGTTTGCGGATGCAAGGTCCGCCAGTGCTTCCAGCTAGTATGCATCACGGGTATTTGTGGCAGCACTGTTCCTTTCAACGGTCCGGAGATGGCCTTCGCCAGTAGCTGAGACCAGAGTGATTCGCTGTTTCGGTCATAGAGCAGCATATCGGAGTTATACAGCAATCCGGAAACCCCGAATTCTAGCGCTGTGTCAGCAATATTGGTGGCAAAGACCATGCCTGAGCCGCAGAGCGGGCAATAGGAAATAGTAAAGTTCTGATCAGCTATTTGGTCGTTGACAAGTTCATGCCAATTTAAAATTCGCACAGGGTAAGCGCGCGCCTCACCGGCTATCTCAATACCCAGGACCCGATCCTCGTTCTTTAACCATCTTGCATCGATCGCAGATTCAAACACTGGCTGGTGAATTGCTGGTATGCCATCTCTTGGTGGGCCACCAGACACAATTTCATTCATAGGTACAAGTGGATCGATGATATCGAATCCATTCTTGGCAGCAAGACCTGGCTTGCACATCAAGCTAACGACAAAAAATAACAGGAATCTTTTCATGGCCTATATGACCGGACTGTTTCTTGTTTGATTTCGAAGTCATGAAAATGGGAGCCTCTCCAGCTTTGAAATATTAGTGGGGAGGTTCTGGTCTAGCTATTGAACCCAAAAAGATTATTAAGCGTGTTTGATATGAATGAATACCAATTGAAGATGCCGAGTCGGAGAAAGCTAAATCTTTTCACGCCAGGGAAGATGGTTAGTGTGATATTGCTAACGGTTACGCTGGGTGGCCAGAGCTTGCAGGCCGTGGCGTCTGAGCCTGCCGTGTCACC
>CBDUKY010000497.1:0-2449 GCA_965367925.1 uncultured Pseudomonadales bacterium
CTCTAAGCCCGAGACCATTTAGTGTTGGTGCACCATCCACCAGAGCTACTGCATTTGCAGGACCACCGCCTATGTAAATATCGTTATTCGCCTTACAAGGAAAGGATGGTTGCCTCTGAGGAATACCTTGCGGACAGTCAATACGCTGGAATACGGTTATAGAACCACCCTCAATATCCGATTTGTTGTATGAAACCTTTCCTTTCAGGCGGAAATCATCACTTAGCTCAGCTAAAACTGTGCCTCGAACAAAATACTCTTCACCACTCGGCCAACTATCCACATGAGGCGGTATAACCAAAGGATCACCGTTAGCAGGTACAGTTTTAAGATCATAGTAACCATTGAGATTGGTATATCGACCAACAACTCGAACACCGACTCGATCAGTAATTGGAGAAGAATATAAAGCCTGGTAGTAAGCGTCCTGTGATTCAGCTTCATATCCAGTGCTAAAAGCAATTTCTCTTTCTGAACCTGGATCGGCTGACTTAAAAGCTATCACTCCACCGGGACTATTCTTACCAAAAAAAAGCGCTTGAGGTCCGCGAAGCACCTCAATTTGGGCCAGATCTATTTGCGCAGTTTTTCGAATGTTTAAGGTACCTACTTGCATACCATCTACATTTATTGCCACCGCCTGGTCCGCCAGGTAATTTGAATCACCAGTCCCTACACCTCGCAGGGAAATCGAACCACCAGATGAAACAGCAGACTCAGCGACAATGAGCCCTGGAGTAAAATTCGCTAACTGATCAACCGTATCCAGGGCAAATTTATCAATATCCTCACCACCAAATGCCGTAATTGCAGTCGGCACTTCACTAATTCTTTCGTCTCGTTTTCGTGCAGTTACAACAATTTCTTCAATGTGGCGCTCATGACTGGTTGCCACATCGCCATTCGTCTGAGCGTTAACAACATTTGCACCATTCACAAAACCAGTGACAAGCACTATATAGCCAAGCACTTTCCTCATAATCTCCCCCTTTTAATGACGTGTCGTTACATTTTCAAAATTAGACATTGGTGTATGTATTCAGTCTATATTGTATATTTTTGAAGTGTCAAGCTTTTCCGCCAATTCAGCTTAAGGAGCACAGAGAAACAGCCCTACCGTCGAGGTGGTGCGATTTTTAGTTCAAGTTCTAAATTGATTTTTCTTTGGGACAAAAAAAAGGGCGCTATTCGCGCCCTTTTTCCTACACTTTCTAAGCTAAAACCTAGTCACGTAAAGTAACGGGTAAGTCTGCAATACCGTGAACAAAGCTTGAGTGAACATAGGTTGGATCACCAGTTACTTCTACTTTGCCAAAGCGCTTGTTGATCTCTTCCCACATAACGCGTAGTTGCATTTCTGCAAGACGATTACCTACACAGCGATGGATACCATAACCAAATGCTGTGTGTGCACGTGGGTTTGGTCTATCAATAATGAACTTGTCAGCATTCTCGATATAGTCTTCATCCCGATTACCGGAGATATACCACATGGCAACACGATCACCTTTCTTTATCTGTTTACCACCTAGTTCCGTGTCTTCCATGGCTGTTCGTGCCATGTGTGCAAGCGGTGTTTGCCAACGAATAATCTCTGGCACCATCTTTGGAATCAGGCCTGGGTTTTGTAAAAGTTTTTCATACTGATCTGGATTTCTATTTAGTGCTAACACACCACCGGAAATAGAGTTCCGGGTTGTATCGTTACCACCAACTATCAACAAGATAATGTTGCCCAACAGTTCCTGGGGGGACAGATTGTTAGTAGATTCGTTGTGCGCCAACATGGAAATCAAATCAAACTTTGGCGGCTCTTTCTTTCGCGCTTCATAGTATTCAGTAAAGTAGGCCAAACACTCAAACAACACCTGAAAGCCTTCTTCTGGTGTATCAAATATCTCTGGATCACCCAGTTGCTGAACAGTATCAGACCAGTGAACTAACTTGAGCCGATCTTCCTGGGGTACGTCAAACAAGGTTGCTAACATCTGGCCAGTTAGTTCTACTGACACATGTCTGACCCAATTGAATTCCTCATTCATGGGCAGACCATCTAGAATCATCCCTGCACGTTCACGTATCAATGGTTCAAGATCAGCGAGTTGCTTTGGTACAAACAATGGCGCAACAACTTTACGTTGCACGTCATGCTTGGGTGGGTCTTGCTGAATAAACATTGGCAGCGCAAACGGATCGTCATCTTCCCGGGGTTGTCCGCCAAGGGTGATTCCACCAAGACGTTGCTGGGAGGAGAAAATCTGATGATTCTTATCCACTTCCATAATGTCTTCGTATTTGGTCACTGACCAGTAGGGTCCGCCAACGCTTTCTTCATGGTAGTGAACAGGGTCTTCTTTACGTAGTCTGGCAAAGTGATCCCAGAGTGTGTCGTTAGAAAATAATGCTGGATGAGAGGGATCAAGGCTATCAAGAGGAATATCGTTGACAT
>CBDUKY010000498.1:0-2448 GCA_965367925.1 uncultured Pseudomonadales bacterium
ACCCACATCTGATAGATGTGCGTAATATTCGGCTGCTGGGCTTCAATCATTGCCCAGGCCAGGCCTGCAGGTTGATCTGCGACGGTCGCGAACAGGGGCAATTCCGTTGTCGCTGCGACGCTCGCTAGTCTCTCTTGCCAGTCTGAGTCAGGACGGCGCTTTGATGCCTCGAAAGTGCTGCCGAAAGCATCGGGCGAGTCTTTTAGTGCCTGGAGCCGTATGGCTCTATAGATCTGCCACTCTTCGGCCTTAAATGGTCTGATCTTGATGGGCTCAGACAAAGTTGTAAATCACACCACCAAGGGCACCGAGCAATAGCAGGTTAATCGAAATAAAGCCTAACAAAAAGCCAAGGCTGCGGCTGGCCGGTTCCTTGATATAGCTCACATAGTAGATTGCCCGGCCAATGATAAAGAGCACACCAATACCTGCTGCAATCAGAGGGTTTAGGAAGTAGGCGAAGATCCACAGAGATGGAAGAAAGACCATCAACTGCTCTAGAGTGTTTTGTTGAACCCGGAAGTACCTCTCCCATTCTGGATTGCCAGAGACGGCTGGTGCAGGCACATCGAACTTGCCGCGACCGACACCAACCTGAAACGAAAAGAACATATACTCAAGTAATGCGGCTAGTGTAACAAGGGCAGGGAATTCCATTGGTGTAGCTCCTAAAAAGATGCTCGATTGGTATTCAAAAAGTATGAGTGCTAAAGATACGCCCCCGGGGTGGCGGCACAAGCGCAATCTTTATATCAGACTGCTTCATAAGCTGCAATTTTTCTAATTGCGTCGCATATTGGGCCGAAATGCGAGTCCGACGAGATGGCATGATTTGTACCTTCCCAGTCCTGATGACGAGTGGTTTAATGGACTGGTAGGGCTAACTAACAAAAATAAAATCTACCAGGACTTAATCTTATGGATAACAAAATTGTTCAAGTCATTCTCGCTATCATTCTTCCGCCACTTGCTGTTTATCTAAAAAAAGGCGGAGGAAAGGATCTTATTATCAATATCGTTCTGTGTTTTGTCTTCTACGTTCCTGCAATCCTGCACGCGCTCTGGATTGTCACACAATAGGTATTGACTAACTTCAAGTATCCACCCTGACTAAATTGTGAAGTATTGGTGAGGGTGATATTTGCTTGCAGGTAATTGCAAGCAAATACCCAGGCATGATGCGTTTTATCAGCGGAACCTGGCCAATAGTGAAATGATGGCGAAACAGTATTGCTCAATGACGCAAAGCACAACATAATGCCTCGCTTTATGTGCCACATAAGCTAAATTAAATGCGAATACTCTTAACCGGTTCATCGGGAAGGATCGGTGCCTTTATTGCCCGACGACTTTCGGTAGATCACACCGTCATCGGTATGGATTTGAAAGCTGCGCCCCAGACAACAGTTGTTGGGAGTATTTTGAATAAAGAACTGGTGCGTGATCTTTGTTCTCAAGTCGATGTTGTTGTACACACAGCATCTCTACATGCGCCTCAGATTGGCATCGTCCCAGATGCGGAATTTCGCAAGACAAATATCACTGGCCACGAAATTTTGCTTCAAAGTTGTTTAATGACCAATGTTAAAAGGTTTGTCTATACCAGCACCACATCGCTTTATGGTGAGGCGCTGGTGCCTAAAGACAAGGCTGTCTGGATCACTGAAGCCGTGAAGCCAGAACCACGAGATATTTACGACGAGACAAAAATTGCCGCGGAAAACATGTGTGTTGAAGCGAGTAGGGAAGGTCTTCCTTGCATTAGTCTGCGCATGTCGAGATGCTTTCCTGAACCCGAACACCTGATGGCAATTTACCGGCTGTACAGAGGTGTAGATGGTCGCGATGTTGCTGAGGCTCATGCACTTGCGGTGGCCGCCAAAGCGACTGGCTATCAGGTCTACAACATATCGGCTCGCACACCATTCACAGAAGCAGATTGTCCAATGCTACTTGAGGATGCAGCGAGCGTCATTCTTAAATATTATCCCTGGGCGAGGGAAGAATTCGTTAAGCACGTCTGGCGCTTACCCACAGAAATTGACCGGGTTTATGTTATCGATAAGGCTGTTACTGAATTGGGATATGCTCCAAAATATAATTTTGAAGCACTCGTTCGAGGAAACGTGCCGTGAGCCAGGTAAATAAAGTTAGTCAGGATAAGCAGCATCGCAAGGCCCTCATTGCTGAGTATAAGCGCACACCCAAAGAAATGGGTGTTTATGCAATCCGAAATACGGTTAATGGAAAGCTTTATGTGGCGACTAGTCGGGATTTAAAGGCCCGTTTTAATCGTCACAGAATGGACCTCAAGATGGGGTCAGAAAATGTTAAACCACTCCTAAAAGATTGGAAAACCCTGGGTGAATCCTGTTTTGAGTTCGAGGTGCTTGATCGGCTTGAGCCTTCTGATGAGCCTGGTTACGATCCAACAGAAGACCTTGAAGT